>JBAPPP010000599.1:0-2059 GCA_049280175.1 Rhodanobacter sp. | reverse complement strand
GGATAGATCAGCCGCGCTGATCGAGCACCGCGTTCCATTCCTTCACGCGATCGGACTGCGCGGCAAGCAGCGCGTCCACATCGCCTTCCACGGTGACTTTCTCGATCACGTCACCCTGCTCGATCGTGTTGACCACGTTCATGTCGGCCGCGTCGACCACTTCACCGAATACGCTGTGCTTGCCATCCAGCCATGGCGTAGGGCCATGCGTAATGAAGAACTGGCTGCCGTTGGTACGCGGGCCAGCATTGGCCATCGACAACACGCCCGGCTTATCGTGACGCAGCGACGGATTGAATTCGTCCTCGAATTTGTACCCCGGGCCACCGCGACCGCTGCCTTCGGGGCAACCGCCCTGAACCATGAAGTCTGCGATCACGCGATGAAACGACAGCCCGTCGTAATAGCCGCGCTTGGCCAGATTGACGAAGTTTGCGACCGTGACCGGCGCCTTGTCTTCATGCAGACGCAGATGGATCGGGCCGCGGTTGGTGGTGAAGGTGACATTGATGGTCATGGGGGAATCCTTGAGTTCAAAAACTGCACCGCGCGATGGCACGGGCACGAGGGCCATCAAGAATAACCCAGCGACTGCAGGCGAGACACCCTAAGGCAAGCCCAGCTTGCCGAGATCGAGGGCGCCCGCACCGCGCGGCTGTGCCGCCGGCGTCGGCACGTCAGCCGGCCATGCGGCCCCTTCGTAGAGGTGCGACCACAGCCGATCCAGCGCCGCATAGCCATACGGCAGCAACGGGACGTGGCGTTCGCCAAAGCCGGGCAGCGACAGGAACGCGTCGAAATGTTGCGCGTACGGCACCTTCCAATAGATCGGGCGACGTCCCTCGGCGTGCAGCCACGCCACATAAGGTTCGGAGCTGAATGCCGTCGGCAGCAGCCCATCGCTGGCCCCATGCACCACCCACAGTGGCAGATCACGGCGCGGCAGCCGGGCCACAGTGGCGCCAACGGAGGCCTGCAAGGCCTGCGCTTCATGATCATCGCCGGTCCACAGTGCGCGCAGACATTCGCTACCGATCAAAGTGGGGTCGGTCGAAACGTTGATACCGCCGAACAGACCAACCCCATTGCCCGGCGGAATGCCCGAGCCATCGGCCCACCAAGCCGCCTTGGTCGCAGGGTCGGCCGCGCCCGGATAACCGTTGGCGCCCATCGCCGCATAGTGAAAGCCGCATGGCATATCGATCGCACCGCGACGCAGATATGACGAAGCGTAGCCCGCAGCAATCACCCGCCACAGGTCGAACGCCGTCGTGCTGGCTGCGGTACTCATCGCCTCGTCGGTCCAGCCTTTGGTGTGCAGATACTGCCAGGCTTGCTCTGACTGTTCCGCCACGATGTTGCCGGTCAGTTTGCCTTGGGCACGAAGACTGGCGCAGCGCAGCGGCCATGTCGGCAGAGGCTGGCCGTTCGGTCCGCGCGCAAATGGCGCGTTGGCGAAACGCTCGGCGCTCAATGCGCATGGCAACCAGATCGCCGCCTCGGTGGCGTAGTCGTACAGTGCGCGACCTTGTTCCGGCACGTGCACATTCGGCTCCAGCGCGACCACGCCGGCGAACATGTGATCTTGATCCAGGCCAGCTGCCTGCAGCACCGCGCCACCACCATTGGAGAGGCCAGTGGCGATGATCTTCGTGTTCTGTGGCGTGAACGGAGCCTGGTCAGGAAACGCGCGGTCCAGCATGGCCAGCCCAAACTGGGTCGCCTGGATCACATGCCGACCCCAGTCGGCCTCGGGGTTGTCGCCCGAGTTCATCTGCTTGACCGCGATGCCTGCACTGACCGGTGCCGGTGGCGGCGCGAACTCCAGCTCTGCCGTGCCACGCTTGGCTCGGCGGCCGTCCAGCGCCACACCGCTGTCGTCGGCGTAATCGAAATAGCCGGTGCCGGTGCCCTTGTCGGTATAGGCCACCGCGCAGCCGCGCGGCAAACCCCAAGCGCCGGCCAGGGCAATCGCGCCGTAAATCCCACGCGAACCAGACGAGGCGGTCACCACCAGACAGCGCCTGGCCCGATCGAAATGATCCGGCACCTGCAGCAG
>JBAPPP010000598.1:0-5905 GCA_049280175.1 Rhodanobacter sp. | reverse complement strand
GGTCCACGGCGCCGCTGCCAATGGCCATCTACGGCGCTTCGGTGGTGGATGCCGCGCGCGAGAAGCAGCTTGCTGCATGTGTCGCCAGTGCGTTCCGCGCTGAAGTGACGTGGCTGCGCACGCCGGCCAGCGCCTGCGGCGTGCGCAATGCCTACGCCGAGCCGCAGCGGCTCGGTGTGGATCGATTTCTGGCGATGGTGGCAGCGTATGCCGACGGCCATGCGCCTTGCGTGCTGGCCAGCGTAGGCACCGCGCTGACGCTTGATGCGTTGACTGCCGATGGGCGCCACCTGGGTGGCCTGATCGCACCCGGGCCGCAGCTGATGCAGCAATCCCTGCTGGACGCGACGGCGCGGGTCCGACCAGAACGTCCCGGTGAGATTCTGGAGCTGGCGGACAACACCGCTGACGCGGTGGCCTCGGGCTGCTGGCAGGCGGCGGCGGCGCTGGTCGAGCGTTTCGCCACACGTATGGCAGGGCGGCTCGGCGGCACTTCAACGCTGATCCTGGGCGGTGGCGATGCTGCGCGGCTGGTGCCCCTGCTGTCGCTGCCGGCACAACTGAGCCACGACGGTGTGCTGCGCGGCCTGGTAGTGTGGTCTGGCACGCATGTGTCGGCGTCGCCGCCTGGTTAGAATGGGCGGCTGCTGGCAGTGAGAAGGGTTCGATGTTTCTGCGTCTGCTGTTTGTACTCTTGATCGCACTCAATATCGCGGTAGGTGCCTGGCTGCTGTTGGGCCAGCCGTATGCCCGTGGCGGCAGCGCCACCGATCCCGACGTTGCGGAATTGCGATTGCTGTCAGAGCTGCCTGAACCAGCCGCCACGACCCCGGCCCCAAGTGCGATGGCCGCAACAGCAGCGACCGCGCCGCAACGCGCGCTCACCTACAGCTGTCTTGCCCTGGGTCCATTCACCACCCCGCAGGATCTGCGTGATGCGAGGCAGACGTTGGCCGCCCAGGCCACACGCATGCGCTCACGCCAGGAGCAGGCCAGCCAGACGAGTGGCTGGTGGGTGTATCTGCCCTCCGCTGGCAGCCGCGCACAGGCGCTGGCGCTGGCGCGTCAGCTCGGTGCGCACAACATTGGTGACTACTTCGTGGCCGGCAGCTCCGGCGACCAGGCCAATACCATTTCGCTGGGCTTGTTCAAGGATCCGGCGAATGCGCGCAAGCGCCGCGACGACGTGGTCGCGGCAGGCTTTCCTGCCCGCATGACCGAACGCAGTGAGAGCGTGCCCGAATACTGGCTGGATCTGGTGGTGCCTGACAGCGCACATTTCGACTGGCGCAGCCGCATTCACGCCGCCAGCGTCGGTTCGCACAGCACCAGCTGTTTTTGAGGAAACGGCGGATATTCAGCGCGCGCCAGCAGTCGCAGCCTGCTAGAATCCCCGACCTTCGCCGGCATAGCTCAGTTGGTAGAGCAACTGATTTGTAATCAGTAGGTCCCCAGTTCGAATCCGGGTGCCGGCACCAGTACGACCAAAGGCTCGCAGCGATGCGGGCTTTTTTGTTGCCTGAAACCCCGGGGTCGGACAGGGCGCGAGCCTATGTTCGGGGCATGTGTGCGCAGCGTGGCTGGGCCCATTCCGGTAAACTTCGATGAGTTCACGAGTCTGCGTGTCGTGGATGCTCTCTCTCGCTGGCACGGCGGCTGTTTGTTCGGATATACCGACGCATAGGTTTCTCGTCGGACCTTGCCGGATCGACCTTCACGGTGCAGGCAATGACCCTGGCCTGCGATTGCCGGGGTGAAACAGGCAGGTGGACAGGATATGGGCGAACAGATCGTTTCATTGATAGGCGTGCCGACCGATATCGGTGCCGGGCATCGCGGGGCCTCGATGGGGCCGGAGGCGCTGCGGGTGGCCAACCTCGCGGCGCGACTGGAGCGTCGCGGGATCAAGGTGATCGATCGTGGCAACCTGCACGGACCCTTCAATCCGTGGCAGCCCCCACAGGATGGGTATCGCCATCTGGACGAAGTCGTGGCCTGGAATACAGCCGTCTATACGGCCGTCCACCAGGAGCTGCAAGCCGGTCGCGTGCCGATCATGCTCGGCGGCGATCACTGCCTGGCGATCGGCTCGATCTCGGCAGTGACGCGTCACTGCCACGATGAAGGCAAGCAGCTGCGCGTGCTGTGGCTGGATGCGCATACCGACTTCAATACGGCAAACGCCACGCCATCGGGAAACATCCACGGCATGCCGGTGGCCTGCCTGTGCGGCAATGGCCCGGACGAGCTCATCGGACTCAGTGGCGACACGCCGGCGACCACCGCGGATGTGTTTCGCTATATCGGCATCCGCTCGGTGGACGAGGGTGAAAAGCGACTGGTGCGCGAGGCGAACATCAGCGTCTTCGACATGCGCTATATCGACGAGGTCGGCATGAAGCGGGTGATGGAAGAGGCGCTGGCCGGCATGGATGAGAACACCCATCTGCACGTGAGCTTCGATGTCGACTTCCTCGACCCCAGCATCGCACCGGGTGTTGGCACGACCGTACGTGGCGGCCCGAATTATCGCGAAGCGCAGCTGTGCATGGAGATGATCGCGGACACCGGGCGCCTGGCGTCGCTGGATATCGTCGAACTGAATCCTGCGTACGACAAGCGCAACCAGACGGCGAAGCTGGCCGTGGATCTTGTCGAGTCGCTGTTCGGCAAATCCACCCTCATCCGCTGATTGCTCCAGCCTGAAAACACTACAAGCGAACACCATGCAGACTCGCGTACTGACCGGCATCACCACCACCGGCACCCCCCACCTGGGCAACTATGTGGGCGCCATCCGCCCCGCCATCGAAGCCAGTCGGCGCGCCGATGTCGATGCGTTTTTTTTCATGGCCGACTATCACGCGCTGATCAAAAGCGAAGATGCGGACCGGATCGAGCGCTCGCGGCTGGAGATCGCCGCCAGCTGGCTGGCGGCCGGGCTTGATCCGCAGCGGGTGACGTTCTATCGCCAGTCGGATATCCCGGAGATTCCCGAGCTGACCTGGTTTCTCACCTGCATCGCTGCCAAGGGCATGCTCAATCGGGCGCATGCGTACAAGGCCGCCGTGGACAAGAATGCTGAGAGTGGCGATGACGCCGATGCTGGCATCACCGCCGGCTTGTACATGTATCCGGTATTGATGGCGGCCGACATCCTCGCGTTCGATGCGCACCAGGTGCCGGTGGGGCGAGATCAGATCCAGCACATCGAAATGGCGCGCGATATCGGTCAACGCTTCAACCACATCCACGGTCACGATTTCTTCGTGTTGCCCGAAGCGCTGATCGAGGATCAGGTAGCCACGCTGCCTGGCCTGGACGGTCGCAAGATGTCCAAGAGTTACGACAACACGATTCCACTGTTTGCTGGCGGCAAAAAGCAGTTGCGAGAGACGATCATGCGCATCGTCACTGACTCGCGCATGCCGGGCGAGCCGAAGGATCCGGATAGCTCGTCGCTGTTCACCATCTTCCGCGCGTTTGCCAGCGAGACGGAGACCGCGGAGTTTCGGCAGGCCCTGCTCGACGGCCTGGGCTGGGGTGATGCGAAGCAGGTGCTGTACGAGCGCATTGACGCTGACGTGGCGCCGATGCGTGAACGCTACGAGGCGTTCATGGCCGATCCGATCGGGATCGAAGCGATCCTGCAGCAGGGTGCGCAGAAGGCCCGCATGATTGCCACGCCGAAGATCGCCGCCTTGCGCGACGCGTTGGGCCTGCGTTCGGCCGGCGCGGTTCCGGCCGTGTCGGTGAGTCAGCCGAAGGCGGCCGCGAAGCAGGGCAAAATGCCGCGCTTCGCGAGTTTCCGCGACGCTGATGGTAATTTTCGCTTTCGCCTGTTCTCTGCGGAAGGCGAGGAGCTGCTGCTGTCGATGCCGTTCGCCGATCCGAAGGCGGTCGGTGCGCTGCAGAAGCGCCTCAAGGTGTTGGGCGCGGCCGCTGCGGTGTTGCAGGTCAAGGCTCAGGGCATGGCCCTGGAGCTTGATGGCGAACCGGTTGCCAGTACGCCCGACTACCGCGATGAGCAGTCACGTGACGAAGCCTTGAACCAACTGCGCGAGGCGCTGGATCAGCTTGCCACGCAGGATTGATGTGCAGGCGCTGAGCCTGACGGAGTGATTGACGATGCGTTACCTTGCCATCCTGCTGCTTGCGCCGTGGCTATTGATACTCTGCTGGGTCTATTGGACCTTTCCAAGAAATCTGCCGCAGACAGCGGGCCGGCGCATTTTCGATTTCGTTGCGCTGCTGCTGTCGGTGATCGCCACAGGAGCAAGCGCGCTGTTCGGTTTCGACATGGTCGCGTTGCCCGCCGCAGGCCAGCTGGGTCGTGCAAGCGGAGCCATCTGGCAGCAGGTGGTGCCCGCGCTGTATGGCTACGGCGCGTTCATCGTGGTGCTGGTAGTGGCGATGCTGCTGCGCTACGCGTGCTGGGGACGGCGTCGCTGATCTGCCTGTTGCCAGGTGCACGCGTCCATAACGCGTGAACCCGGTGGAGTGAGAGAATACGCTTCATGCTGCCGCTCAAGTATCTCCAGGCGTACCCCTCCACCTTGCAGGACAAGGTGCGGTTGCTGATTGCACAGCAGCGCCTCGGCGAGCATCTTGCCAAGCGCTATCCGGATCGTCACGCCGTGCAGAGCGACAAGGCGTTGTACGCCTACACGATGGAGCTGAAACAGCAGCATCTGAAAAACGCGCCGGGTATCGACAAGGTGCTGTACGACAGCAAGCTCGATGTGGTGCAGCGGGCACTTGGCCTGCACACCGCGATCTCGCGCGTGCAGGGCAGCAAGCTCAAGGCGAAAAAGGAGATCCGCGTGGCCGCGCTGTTCAAGGCGGCCGCACCGGAGTTCCTGCAGATGATCGTGGTGCACGAGCTGGCGCATCTGAAGGAAGTCGATCACAACAAGGCGTTCTACCAGCTGTGCAACTACATGCTGCCGGACTACCACCAACTGGAGTTCGACTTGCGCGTGTATCTGACCTGGCGGGAGTTGCCGCGAGCGAGCGAGGAAGATCATGGATAGTGCGGCGCTACAGAAATATCTGCTGCGGTTGTTCGAGCGCTACGGTGTCGAACTGGAAGCGGACGAGGATGGCTGGCTGGTCACCGACGACGACTTCCCTGCCATCCGTGCAGAGTGGCATGAGGGTAGTGGTGGTGAGCCCGGTCGCCTCGATGTCGATGTGGTGTTGAGCGAGGAGCGCCGCATCGAGGAGAGCTTCGCTGGCATCGGCGGCGGCGACGCTGGCTGCCGCGACGCCTTGCACACGTTTGAGCAGAGTGTCTTCCACCTGCTGCTGGCCGCCTGTTGGTATGTCACCGACGATCGCAGGATGCGCATCACGGCGTGGGACATCGGTGTGCGCACGTGGGATGTATTCATCGGCCCGTTCACGCTGCGTGGCGTCGACGAAAATGCCGTGCACATTCCGCCGGAGGCGTTGACGGCGATCGAAGCGGCGGTGACGCGCGAGGCACTCACCCCGGAGCTGCATTGGCTGCGGCTGGTTCATCGGCACGGGACGGATGGTGATGTGCGTTGTGAGGCGCTGTTCGACAACGAACCGTGGACCGCGGGGACCCTTGCGCTTGATTCAGTCGCGTGGCCATTGAGCGAACGCGACTACAGTGCCCGTTGCTTCATGATGCTGGACGTGCGCGACTACTGATTCGCGTCTGGAAAGTCGCGCCATGACTGCGGTGGGCATGAAAATAAATGGGGCGCCCGCAGGCGCCCCATTTATTTGCACATGACTACTGGACTCAATTTGGCAGGGCCAGATCGTCCAGCATTGCCTTGAGGAAGCGCGCGGCTTCACCGCCGGTGGCGGCGCGGTGGTCGAAGGTCACCGACAGCGGCATGCGGCGATGCACTTCGATGCCGCCGATCACCGC
>JBAPPP010000597.1:0-17148 GCA_049280175.1 Rhodanobacter sp. | reverse complement strand
AAAGAATATGGGATCTGTGATCGATAAAATCCGCAGGTTGCGGTGCTCGCAAGAACTGTTCCCGCCAAGCTGAGGGAACTTCTCGAAGTATGCGGCCCATGAACCAACAATATGCTCATGGCATCATGCTCGTCATCGCTCTACGGAGCGCATCTAGCATGATGCGCGAGGCCTGCGTAAAAGTGCCATAACGAAATCACGCGTAGGCGTAAATATTTCGCAGTCCGTCGGGTGCAGCACCAGGAAAAAGGGGGGCGGAATGAGGTGGTTAAGTGGAGCGCCGCACTTAGCTTTCGTCAGTTTGTTTTGTCGCGATCGTCTCGCGTCGGCCTCAGTTACTGATGCCGGTGGTTTCACTACCTCCGCCCCCGCTGTCGCGCTGCCGGTCGCACTACGCTTCTGTCTTCTCGATCAGTGCAACTCAGTCGTGTAGTTCACCGGAATCCACTGCCACGCTTTGCCCTTCGCACTTACATGACCGAGGCCTGGAAAGGAGAGATGGGCGGCGCCGACAAGCGCGCCGTCCTGGTACGCGCGTGTAAACACTTGGGCCCGCGAGTCCGCGGCTTCCTTGGCGTCCGTATCAAATGCGATGGTGACCGAGGGATCGTTGAACTGTACGGCTTCGACGTGAATCGAGTCGCCCACCAGCAGTAGATCCTGGCCCTTGCTCTGGACGAGGTAAGCGGTATGGCCCACCGTATGACCGGGACTGGCCACGGAGCTCACGCCAGGTACGATTTCTGCGTTGCTGTTGAACGACTGAAATTTTCCCGCATCGATGTAAGGCTGTACCGAGGCCATTGCACCCTGGAAGAAGCCCTTGGAATCAGCGGGGGCCTTATCCATGTTGGCTTTGCTGAGCCAGTACGCCGCTTCATGCTCGTCGGCATGAATGATGGCGTTGGGAAATACGCGTTGTCCGTTCGCGAATAGTCCACCCACGTGATCAGGGTGCATATGCGTCAGCAGGATGTCATCCACCTGCTCGGGTGCGTAGCCTGCGGCGCGTAAGTTGGTGATGAGTTTGCCAAGGGTAGGGCCGAACAACGTGCCGGCACCGGTATCGACTAGCACCAGGCGCGAGCCGGTGTTGATCAGAAAGGCGTTGTCGGACGTTTCCAGTGGCGAGCCCAGGAACGATTTCTTGAGCGTTGCATCGGTCAGCGACGCTGGCTCACTCAGAAGTTTGTCGATGGGCAGATCCACGGTGCCGTCACTGATGACGGTGATTTCAAAATCGCCCAGCATGGTGCGATAGAAACCCGGTGCCTGGGTCTTGACCATCGGTGCCGTGGCGCTCACCGGGCTGGAAGTGAAGGCAAGGCCGAGCGTGCCCAGTGCCAGGGCGAATGCCGTATGGCGAAGGAAGCGGGTGGATAAGGACTTGGGGTTCATTGCGCGAGCTCTCCGTTAGCCCGACAGGGTTGGTTTTGTCGGTAGCCGAAAGCTTGTGGTGTTGCGATATACGAAACAATAAGTCGAAATGCAAACATCATTTGCGAAATACGCAATGATATTTGCGTAGAATGACGAGCCTATGATCGATGCCCTCAATGACTTTCTGGCGGTCGCCGCCTGCGGGAGCTTCTCGCAGGTGGCGAAGAAGCAGGCTGTCGCCGTGTCATCGGTGACACGTAAGATTGATTGGCTTGAAGCGGAGGTCGGCTCCCGGCTGTTTCACCGCAGTTCGCGCCGGGTCGTGCTCACCGATGCGGGTGAGCAGTTCATGCCGCGCGCGCGAAACATTCTCACCGAGCTTGCTGAAGCGAAAGAAGCGATCTCGTCCGCCAAAGCCGATCCGCGCGGACTGCTGTCCGTCACGGCACCGACGGTCTTTGGTCGCCGGCACATATTGCCGGCGATCGCGAGCTTTTTGAGGCGCTATCCCGAAGTCGAGATCGAGCTACATCTCAACGATCAGGTCTTCGACCTCGTGGAGCGTCGTATTGATGTTGCTGTCCGTATTGGCTTGCTTCCCGATAGTGATTTGCGCGCGGTGACCTTGGCGCCGCTCAAACAAATTACCTGCGTGAGCCCGAGCTACCTCGAGCGCGCGGGAAAGCCCGAAGCACCGGGCGATTTGCTGCACCATGACTGCATCACGGTGGCGACGCCGCCGGGATCGGTGGGCGCCTGGTGCTATGAAGGAGTCAACCGAAACCAACCGCTTCCTATTCGAGGTTGCCTGCGTACCGACGACAAGGAAGGCATGCTCCAAGGGGCACTCGCCGGGTTGGGGATTGTGCAATTGCCTAGTTGGCTCGTCTTCGAGGATATACAGGCGGGTAGGCTGATCCCTTTGTTTGCCGACATACCTCCTCCCTTACAGCGTGTCCGACCCGGGATTCATGCTGTACGTCTTCCCGGACGTTCCCATGAAGTGAAGGCAAAACTTTTTATCGCGCACTTTCAACAAACCGTGGGAACCCCTGCGTATTGGGATCCATAAAACAAAAGGGGACGAAGGTTTTGAATGCCGAATAAGAATCCTTGCGTCCCTTTTCATAGACCCAGTCAACGGATTCAAATCCCAAAATGCCAGGCTTGAGGTCGCCTCGGTAACCGGCAGCAGTCTAGAAAGCCAATCGCGCACCCAGCATATAGGTGCGATCTGGCCCCGGCTCGAAATAGCGTCCATTGCTGTCGTCGACAATCACCGAGCCGATGTAGCGGCGGTCAGCCAGGTTGTCGATGCGTGCGCTGAGCTGTAGTCGTGCACTTGGAGTCAGGGCGAACGTGTAGTTGGCATCCACGCCAACCAGACCATAGCCGGCAGCCTGCTGCGTTCCGGTGTCGTTGACGGTGACTGAGCTCAGACCAGTCAGGTCCACGCCTTCGCGCCAGCCAAGGTCGTTACCGTGCTGCAGCCGGAGTGAACCAAAGTTGTCGGGTACTCCCGGGATACGCGTGCCGGCGAGCACCGGCATCGAGGGAAGGGCGCAAGGCGTGCTGAGGCAGGTAAAGAAATCGCTGCGAAAGCGTGCCAACAGATGGGTGAAGGCGGCGCCGATCTGCCAGTCGTTGCCAAGCTGTCCGGTCAGCGAGAACTCGACGCCCTGACGACGCGCATTGCCGACATTCTGGTAGGTGGTGCGACCGTCTTCGCTAGTCTCGACCGCCAGCTCGTCGCGCGTGTCCGATCGGAACGCTGCGGCATCGAACTCCAGCGCTGGAGTGATCTGCCATTTGGCCCCCAGCTCAAGATTACGGCTTAGCGCCGGTCGCAGGTTGAAGGCCAGGCCGGGCAAACCATCGCTGCGATAAGCCAGCTCGACATAGCTTGGCGTCTCGAAGCCTTTGCCGTAGCTGGCATACAACCGCAGCTCCCCAGTCGGACGGAAATCCAATCCGATCACGGGCGTGGTCGCTTCATAGTTCACGCCACCGCTGTCGTTCGGGTTGAGCGGGGTGATGTACAAATCGTGCTCGCTGAAGCGCACGTCATCATGCCGCGCGCCCAACAGCAGCGACCAGCGATTGGCAAAGTGCCAGTACCACTGCGCGTACTCGTCGACGCTATTGACGTTGTCATCTTCATTTCGCCGCAATGCGCCCATCACACCCAGGGTAGTGCCCACGAAATTGTTGTAGCCGAGGCGGTGCTCAAGTTGCTCGTCGCCGCTGGCGCCCAGCACAAATTCGTAATCCCGGTCGGCCAGTTGACCGCTGTGCGTCCAGCGCAAGTCGAGGCCGCCGTAGTTGGTATCTTCGGCAACCACGCCGCCAGGCGACAGGGGGTTGAGCTGTACGACCACCGGAATCGCCTGATACTGCACGATGCTGCGCTGGCCGAAATACGCCATGGCGCGCAGTTGATTGTCGCTGTTCAATGACTGGTCGAAGATGGCGCCGAGCTGATTCTGCTGGGTGCTTTTGCGCGTGTTGAACTGAGTGGCGACCGGCGTGGCCTGCCGTGGATCGGCGTCGACTTGCGCACGGGTCAGGCCGAGCTCATCCTGCGAGGTGGGCTGGTTCAGGCGGTTCACCACGATGGTCAGTTCCTTCTGATCACCCAGGTCGGTATGGAACTTCGCGTTGTCTGACTCGCGCTGCACTCGACTGTGCTGACGGTAGCCACCGGAGAGAAATTCCGAGCCGGCAATGTTGTAGTCGACCGGGCCCCACGTTCCCCGTGTGTCGGCGCTATAGCGGAATGTGTCGTTGCTGCCGGCGTTCACGCCAAGGGTGGTGAGCGGGGCGGGGGTGCCGTCGGCCGTCCATATTTGCACTACGCCGCCGGCCGCATTGCCATAGAGCACCGAAAATGGGCCACGCAGCACTTCTATCCGTTCGGCCGAGTCGAAGTTGAAATGCGAAACCTGGCCCTGGCCATCAGGTAGCGTGGCGGGGATGCCGTCGACATACAGGCGGATGCTGCGCACGCCGAAAGTGGCGCGAGCGCCAAAGCCGCGGATCGAGATCTGCTCGTCCTGCGCGTAGTTCTGCCGGTCACGCGCCAGGATGCCGGGTACGCCCACCAGCGATTCGGAAAGATTCACGCCTGGCTGACCGGACCTGGCTGGCGCGACCCGCACCATACTGAGCGAAGCAGGCACGTCGAACGACGGAATGTTCAAGCGACTTGCGTTGACCTGTATGGCCGGAAGTGTCACGGCTTTCGCATGCGAATCGTCCGCTGTCGGCGTCGCGACCTGAGCATCGAGCGGTGCAAGATGAAGGCCGCCGCAAAGCAGTGCGACGATGGAGGTCGGTAGATGCCGCATGGCGATCACCCCGCCGGGCCAGCTATCGGCGACGAAGAAAATCGCAAGCCACACCGGCGAACGTCTGCAGGCCGAGCAAGCACTAATCGATAAATCCTGGAAAACATCAGTGGCATCATCCAGCGTGTCGAAACTCGCGCATCACTAGTTGGTCAATTCAGAACGCGATTCGCACGTCACCATGGACCGCGATCGGATACATGTGCCTCAAGGGAAGGAATCGAACTGGCACCCACCTCGCCGCAAGGATGCGTTGAGGCATTATTTTGGTTTTGCGGGTCACGCAAGGAGATTCCCTCCGCGCAATGGGTGTTGCCCTCTATTGAAAGCGCTGGCGGGCATGCCTGCCTCTGGTCGCTGACGCGGCTTGCCAGCAAGCTCGCCTTGCATCGGGTGGGCCGAGCGGTGCCCTCCGCACGCATGATTCGGCACCCTATCGGAAGGCGGAGCGTGTACAGCGATGGTGCTACCTTTCCATCGGCATATGTGTGCCGCTAAGAATGGATGACACTTTATGTTTCGCATATCGCACGTATCACGCAAGAGCGTTTTGGCTGGGCTGTTCGGCTTGGTTCTATCGACATCTAGTTTAGCTGCCAAGCTACCTTTAACCGGGCTAGGCCAAGCATGGCCGAATACCACTGATGTCAGTGCCAGCCCGCACTACCACGTCTATCTTTTTGCTCGAGATGGGATTCGCTACATCCAGGTCAATGACTCCAGTGGGAAGGTACGAGCTGCCTTTGCGACAGCCAACCAGGTCATTTTCGTGTTGCCCATCGGCGTGGATGCGCAAGCCGCCGGAGCGTCGCAGCAATCCGCTGCACAGACGACAACGGCCAATACATCTTCGACGGAAACGGTGTACTCCGACAGCGTTGTACAGGTGACTGCGACCCCACAAGCCGACGGATCGTTGCTCGTCAATGCTTCGATGGCGGGTTGTACCAATCCCTACAACTGCGTCGGCGGTAGTGTGCAATGAAGTGACGCTTTAGTTCACCCATAGCTGAGTTTGTGCGGGGGCGGTCGAGCGCTCCCGCTCTTTTTTTCTCACGTCCTGGAGCAGGAAAGTGATTCGGAGCTTGTCGTGGATTGTTTTGACGTGGAGCTCACCTCCATAGAGGCGGACGTGATCGCGCATGGATGCCAAGTCCAGCCCAACGGCTCCAAATCGCGTAGCCAGATACTGGCACTCCAACTTTCTATAGGAGGTATCCGACATCTCGATCCCTTGAAGCGTGCCTTCCAGACGAAGAACCGCCCAGCCTTCACCGCTTGTCTCTCCTGCCCGCAATGACAGGGCGATGCTGAGGCACGTTTCCTCCCCGCAGATGTAGACCACGGTTTCGCAGGCCAAACGGTAGAGGGCTGCTTGAACGTAGGGAGCAAGTCGGTGCAGTCCACGACCCTTGATCTTGCAAGAGTAAGCCATCCCCGTTTCATCAAGAGTGAGTGCAATCGTCTCTTGCAGCGCCGCAGAAAGGCCCCTGTCGCGCCAGGCAGCTGGATGCATGCTATCCGCAAGGCGATATGCCTGGCTGTTCGTTTCCGCTGCTTGACTGTGAAAATTCTGGCTCTCAGAAGTCTGCAACAGGTGCTTGACGCGGTCGAGCAAGCGGGCGTGCGATATTTGTGACGCACTCCGGAGCTCTTCCAGAGCCGTTGCCATTTGACGTATGCGAAGCTCACCCTGGTACAAGCTTCTCTGGGCAAGCTCCATAGCGCTTTTTGCATCGAGGCGGCCGCGCACTTCTCGCAGGTTCTGGGCGGTAATTCGAGCCCCTATGGCAAAGAGACAAGTCACCGCAAAAGCGATGAACCCCTGTGCTTGCAGGATATCCGGCTCGGGGCGTGATTCGATCACGCTACAAATGCAAATGATGGCGAGCGTTCCGCTGATCACCGCTGCCCGCCAGCCGTACCTGATAGTTAGCCACAAGGCCGGCAAAAACATCACCATCCTCGTAAGTTGCCTGGCGTCCTCGCTGCCATGCAGGCTCAGCCAGGATAGGGCAATGAAGGCAGGAAGAATGAGGCTGGCTGTCTCTATCAACAAACGACTCTTGGCAAAGCGCTGAAGTCGTGAACGAAGGAGGCCGGTGCCGTAGTCGGTTTTCGCCATCAATACCCAGGGCACGACAGCGAGTATCGCAATGTATTTCCCGATAAACAGACCAACAAGCATCAGTGAATCGACGGGCATGGGCGGGTTTTCTGCAGACGGACGAATGGCCGCAATCGTGCCGAAATTGACAAGCGTCCAAACCAACGAAACGAGTAGCCCGCAGATGAGCAACGTTTTGACGTTGATGAGTCGTTGGTTTGGGAACAACGCAAGGCGACTTCTGCACCACCACACGATCGGCATGGCAATAGCGATAGGTGGCGTGGTCTCAAGCAAGAGGGCCGGCGTGCCGAACTGGGCCGTCCAGAGAATATTGAAGTAAGCAAGGGGGAGTAGCTCGCCGACAACCAAGGCTGGCCATAGCCTGTATGGCATCAACAAAAGACAACCAAGGCGAAGCCCGGCAATGATCGGAAAATGCGCATCCGATATCGGGCGGAGCAGAATATAGGCCGCCGCATACGCAGCGATGACCGCGACCTGGGTGAACCAAGAATCTCCTTGCAAACGCCGCATGTCCCAGCTGCCCCCATCGCTTGAAATGCTGCACCCCATCCAAGATCTATGGGGCCGTTTCCCTACGAATACATTACGGTGCCGCACAAAAGGCTCGCGTTGCCCGTACCCCCATATATTAGCCAGATCCTTCCATGAAAGCGTGAAGATGGGGCCGGAGAGGCGGCCGAAGAGGCGAGCGCCATCACGTTTTGGCCGATTACGTCAGGTATTTAAAGCCGACGGATGTCTCTGCCCCCATTGCTGTCCCTTGTGGGTCGAGGCGTGTGGTCTGGGGGTGCCGGCAGCGATTATTGCCCTGGGTTCAAGGATTCGCCTGGGTGTGCTGCGATTCGCGGCGGGAATGGCGTCCGAGCGGGATAGCCATTCCGCCCTCCTTTTTGGCCGTTGAAGGAGTCAACGGTCCATGGTTGTCGTTTTTGACCACCACACCAAGGACCTGCCTGACGGTAAGCGCTTTCAGATTCACGTCAGAGTGATCGTGACGCTGCCATATAGGTCACGACCAACGGCCGGAGAGTCCCATGCAAGGTAATTCAAACGATAGAGACCTCGCGGAGCGGGGCATAGAAAACAGCAAGAAGAAGGAGGAGATCGAGCGTTCGCGCCTAGGCGAAAAGGCAAAGGGCGGAAAACCGATCCCCGTTCCACCCGGCATCGCTGAGGCGCCACAGAAAAAGCCGCGCTCCCATTGACCTGGTAAGGGGCAGATCTCGGCGTAGCCAGCTCTTCCGCATTCGCTTTCGCAGAGTGGACATCTGCATCGCAGAAACTAGTCAATGGATTTGAGAAACGCCAACACGTCAGCCACTTCGCCGTCGTAAACCAGCTCGGCAGCAGAGCGATCGCCCAAAGAGTGAATCGGTGTCTCGAAATACCAATGTCGAACGACCTCGATGCTGGGCTCGACTCGCATCGCCGCTTCAAAAATGGAGAACATCTTGCTCATGGTTCGCACCCAGGTTTACGTTGGACGGCTTGCAGTCGGCGGTTAGCGCCCACCGGCGCACACGCTCTATGTCTTTGGAGAAGGATCGGCGCCGTCGACCGCCCAATGCCGCCGTACGGGGCATTTGATCGGGACCTCTGACACGGCGGCGCGTGTCGATTCATCGCGTGATCCACCGGGCGGAGCCATGCCAGTCATGATTACGCCACCACAAGTTGCCTCAGCGTGCTTGAATCCAGCCAAGCCCGAGGCTCTTTTGCAGTGATACGAAGTCCTTCAGCAGATCGGCGCGTCCCGCGACGAGGTTCTGCTGCGCTGAGAATTGGGTGCGTTGCGTATCCAGCAGATCGATCATCGAGGAGGCGCCCGCGCCGTAACGTTGGCGCATCAACGTCGCGGAGCGGTCGGCTGACGCTTCGATCTGCCGCAAGCGAGCTACGCTCTCGCGTTGG
Source organism: Rhodanobacter sp. (assembly GCA_049280175.1). Classification (GTDB taxonomy): domain Bacteria; phylum Pseudomonadota; class Gammaproteobacteria; order Xanthomonadales; family Rhodanobacteraceae; genus Rhodanobacter. The sequence continues at coordinate 8,376 of JBAPPP010000597.1, read as the reverse complement.
TGACCGTAGCGGGATAACGCATTATTGGCGTCCTGCAACGCAGCGAGCACAGTTTGTGCATAGCGCGCGTTGGCTTCGTCGCGGCCCGCTTCGGCTTGACGAATACTGCTGCGCGTACGTCCGAAGTCAAACACGTCCCATTGCAGAAAGGGCACGCCAAGCCAGGTGAGTGAGCTCTTTCGCGCCAGGTGCCCGGGGTCGGCGGCGTTGGAGCCGACGAAACCCAACATGGTCACCTTGGGAAACAAATCGGCGGTGCGCTCGCCGATCTGCGCGTTGCTCGCGGCAAGCCGACGCTCCGCGGCGCGAATATCCGGGCGCTGCCGCAACATGCTTGCCGGATCATCGATGGGAACGGTCGCGGGCAGGGCGGGCAAAGGGGTAGGTGCCGATAATTCGCTATCGAGTGCACCGGGAGCCTGGCCGGTGAGCACGGCGAGTTGGTCGAGCGACTCGGTGATCTGTTCGTCCAGCGGAATGAGTGTCGCGCGGGTAGTTTCCACTTGCGTGGTTTGACGTTCGACATCCGCGTCGCCTGCGACACCGCGTGCGCGCCGCTGCTGGATCAAGACCAGCGTTTGTTGTTCAAGTTCGGCTGATTGATTGGCCAACGTTCGGCGCTGCTGTTGGTCGCGCAGACCGATGTATGCCTGCGCCACTTCGGCAGCCAGCGACACCTGCGTATCGGCGAGATCGGCATCGACGGCGTCTGCCTGCGCCGAGGCAGCCTCGATCGCGCGGCGCGTGCCGCCGAACAGGTCCACCTCCCACGATGCATCGAAACCAGCGGTGTACAGCTGCAACGGACCTCGCCCCTGCGACGTCTGGCTGGATTGCCCCGCCGGCGTCGACTGGCTCGTGTTGGTCAGTCCGGACAAATCCGGTTCCCGTGCGCGTAGCGCGGCTGCATCGGCTGATACCGTCGGCAACGCTTCGGCACGCTGTTGTTGCAGCTGCGCGCGCGACTCCCGCAAACGTGCCTGCGCCGCCTGCAAATTCTGGTTGTGCGCCAGCGCCGCGTCGATCAATGCACTCAGTTGCGTATCACCGAGCGTATTCCACCATTGACTTGGCGTGTATGCCGATGTGATGCCCGTCGTCGGTGCGCGTACAAAGGTGTTGGCGTGTCCCGTGCCGCCTGCCACCTCCGGCGCGCCGCGATAGTCGGGCCCTACGGTGCAGCCTGGCAAGGCCGCGAGCGAGGCCAGCAGTGCGAAAAGCAGGACGCGTGAAATACTTGAGTCGCGTTTATACATAACTGGAATCCTTAGTGACCAGCGGCGGCCGGCGCGCCATAGCTGGGTGTCTTCAGCAGCAACGCGAGTGGAATACAGAACAGCAGCGCGATGCCAAGCAGGTAGAACACTTCGGAAAACGTGATCACCATCGCTTGCTGCTGAATCTGCGCCGCAAGCTGGCCGAGCGCGCGCATCTTCGCGTAGGCCATGTCACCGGTTCGCGCGAACCAGCTGGCTGCGTTGGTGGCGAGGCGATCCTGGCCCAGCACCGAATTTGCCGTCAGCGATTCGCGGATGGCTGCGACGTGAAACGTATTGCGCCGGTCGATCACGGTACCGATGACGGCCAGGCCGATCGAGCCGCCGAGGTTGCGCGCCATGTTGTAGACGCCAGCGGCGTCGCCCGCTTCCTCTCGAGTTACCGCTGCCATGGATGCCTGGTTCAACGGCATGAATACCAGCATTTGGCCGGCGCCACGTATCAACTGCGACCAGAAGAAATCATGGCCGACGCTTTGCGCCGTCAAATGGATGTCCAACATGCAGCTCACCACAAAGCACGTCAGGCCGGTGATCACCATGATTCGAAAATCGACTTTACCCAGCAGTCGCGGCAGCATCGGCATCATCAGGAAGGCCGGCACGCCGGAGACCAGCATCACCCAGCCCGATTGCTCCGCGTTGTATCCGGCGATCAAGCCAAGAAATTGCGGTATCAGATAGATGACGGAATAGAACACCGCGCCGACCACCAGCACGATAAAAATGACGCTGGCATAGCGCGGATTGCGCAGCAGGCTCAAGCGCATCACGGGTCTCTTGGCGGTGAACTGCGAGATGGCGATTAGCACCATACCAGCCAGCGACAAGAGACTTAGCCAGACGATCATGTTCGACTCGAACCAACGCTCGCGCTGGCCTTCCTCCAGCACTACCGTCAACGAGCTGAGACCGGCCGAAAGTCCGGCGATACCCAACCAGTCGGCCTGTTTAAGCGCATCCCATTGGGGATGATCCGGCGGAAGCCCAAGCAGCAACAACGCGATCAACCCGATGCACACAGGCAAGTTGATGAAAAAGCACCAGCTCCAGCTGATGTTTTCGGTAAGCCAACCGCCCAGCACCGGGCCCAGCAAGGGTCCCAGCAACACGATTAAACCGAAGATCGTCATGCCGATCGGCAGCTGCGACATCGGCAGGCGGCTGCGAATGATGGTTTGGCCCGTCGGGATCATCGCGCCACCGGTCAGGCCCTGACCGATACGACCGATGATCATTGCCGTCAACGTGTGCGACAAGCCGCACATCATCGAGAACAGGATAAACAGCACCGCAGCGCCCAGCAGAAAATTGCGTAAACCGAATACGCGAGTCAACCAGGCGGCCAGCGGAATAATTACGATTTCCGACATCAGGTAACCGGTCGAAATCCAGGTGCCTTCCGTACCTGTCGCGCCGATTTCCCCCTGGATCTGCGGCAACGCGGAATTGGTGATCGAGATGTCGAGCGTGGCCATCAACGCGCCGAGCGAACCGGCAGCCACGGCGATCCAGTCCGCGGCACTGGCGCGTTCGGGGTGGCTGGCCGGCATGGCAGCCGTCTCAGCCATGACGGTTACCTGCGGTCGTCATCGACTGATTGGCGTTTGCCGGGTGCGTATCAACGTCCACCGTCACCGACAGACCAGGAACCAGCAACTTGCGCGTTTGCGCATCGGTATCGATGCGAATGCGCACCGGCACACGCTGCACGATCTTGGTGAAATTTCCGGTCGCATTTTCAGGTGGCAGCAATGCGAACTGCGAACCGGTGCCCGGCGCGAAGCTGTCGACCACGCCGTTCAGATCCCCATCCGCCAACGCATCCACATGCAAACTCGCATGTTGACCTGCGCGCATTCGACCGACCTGGGTTTCCTTGAAGTTCGCAGTGAGATAAATGCTCTGCACCGGCACGACGGTCATCATCCGGGTGCCGGGCTGCGCGTACTGCCCGACGCGTACCGTGCGATCGCCGATGCGCCCGGCCAGCGAGCTTCGGATCAGCGTGTCTTGCATATCGAGCTGCGCCTGACGCGCCGATGCCTGCGCGACTTCCAGTTGTGCTTGTGCCTGCATGAGCTGCGCGTTGAGATCGGCCATTCGCGCTTGCGCCTGATCAAGCGCCGCCGCGTCGGCCGCAAGCGTCGCGTGTGCCTGGTCGCGGTTGGTGGTTAACACCGACAGCTGATCGCCGCTTTCGGCACCGGTCGCTGCCAGTGGTCCGTAGCGACTCACTTCGTCTTCGGTGTGGCGGCTGTTGATTGCCGCCGCTTGCTGCTGCGCTTTGGCCTGTTCGATAGCGGCCCGCTGCTGCGGGATGCCAGCCTGCACGCGCAGGATATCCGCCTTGCGCGCATCGATCGTGGCCCGGGCTTGGTCCAGCGTGGCCTGGTATTGACGACTATCGAGCCGCACCAGGGGATCGCCTGGGTTTACGGAAACGTTGTCACCGACGTAGACATCGGTGACATAGCCACTGACTTTCGGGGAGACCGTGACGCTGTCGGCTTGCAGGTAGGCGTCGTCCGTGCTCTGGATAAAACGACCCACGAGCCACCAGTAAGTGAGGGCCAGTACCGCCGCAATGGCCAGCACAATCCCTGCAGGCATGAGGAAGCGGCGTATTTTCGACGGGCGCGCCGATGGAGAGGCGGCACCTTTCGAGGCATCGGCGTCCGATGCAGATCCAGTCATGGGGGGCATGCTTAGTCGTCCAGAAGTATTCCAAGTGGAAAAGATATTCCGAGTGGAATATATTTGTCAAATGTTATTGTGGGAGCGCAAGCAGGAGAAAACTCGCATGAGAGCCAGCGCATGAGCCCAACCAAGAGCCCCCGTCGTCCGTCGGCGGGCGGTTACGCACGTGGCGACGAAACGCGCCAGCGAATTATCGACGCGGCCGTAAAGTTGTTTGGCGAGCACGGTTTCGCTGGTGCTTCAACGCGTGACATCGCCGCCGCCGCCGGGGTCAACGCGCCGGCTCTGCAGTACTACTTCGAAAACAAGGAAGGCGTGTATCAGGCGTGCGCCGAATACATCACGAACGATCTCAGGGACCGCTTCGCGCCGGCCATGCGGCAAGCCAATGATGTATTGAAGGGCAATGGCGACATGGATGCACTGGTCGATGCGTTCATCGGTATCCAGGCAGTCACTCTGGACAGTGTGCTTTTACAACCGCATGCGTCGAAAAGACGGCTCTTTGTGGCTCGGGAGCTCGCCGACGAAGAAGCCCATGTCGCTTCCAAACTGCTCCATCGGCGATTCAAGCAGCCACTGAACAAGCTGACCTTGACGTTGCTGTCGCGCATTACAGGTGCCAGTGTCGACGACCCCGTCACGCGCATCCGGATGCTCACGCTCAAAGGCCAGATCATGCCGTTCTACCATCCTCCTGGCGCTTGCCTCGACCTGCTCGGATGGAAGGAGATCGACGCGGCCAAGGGGGCCTTGCTGAAAGCAACGGTGCTGGAGCAGACACGTACCTTGCTCAATAGCTGGCGTGTTGCATTGACCGGTTGAAGCCGCCGCCGATGGCGGACGTTACGGCGAGGCGCTTCGGCACGAAGCCGACGCGACTGGGCAAGAGGTATGACCTGTCGCAGTTCATGGATTGGCCGGCGAGGAGGTTTGCTCACAAGTCGGCCCGATCATCGATGCACCACAAGCGGCGTTGTTCTCATACGGCCGCACTACTTGGCATTACCCGCCATATTCTCGTGAATGATCTGGGCGACGCGCTCATCAGCGTGGGCAAGCTGCTGCTGGAAGATATCTGTACTGAAGGCAGGCTGCGTGGGCGCCTTCAGAGCCAGCATCGGACCGCTTTCGTCGTGCAAGTTCACTCTCACATCCATTGACATGCCGACGCGTAGCGGATGTTGGTCGAGCTGCCGAAGGTCGGTGAACACCACGCGCACAGGAATGCGTTGCACGATCTTGATCCAGTTTCCGGTGGCATTTTGCGCGGGAAGCAGCGCGAACGCGCCGCCCGTGCCCACGCCGAGTTCCAACACCCTGCCGCCGTACTTGACCGCGTGACCATAGACATCGGAAGTCACTTCCACCGGCTGGCCGATGCGCATGTGATCGAGCTGGGTCTCTTTGAAGTTGGCGTCGATCCATATCGCATGCAGCGGTACAACGGCCATCAGAGCCGCCCCGGGTTGCACGCGTTGGCCAACCTGCACGCTGCGCTTGGCGACGTAGCCGGTTACCGGTGCCAGCATGGTCGTGCGAACCTCGGAGAGGTAGGCCGCACGGTATTGAGCGGCGGCGGCTTTGACATCCGGATGCGACGTGACGATGGTGTCGTCCACCAGCACCTTATTGGTCTGCAGTTGCTGCTCGGACGTCGTGAGGGAACTCTCCGCCGCGGTCAGCGCGTCCTTTGCGTGCGAGAGTTCTTCCGCTGAGATAGCGCCGGAGCTGGCCAGGTCAACGCGACGTTCGTAGTCAGCCTTTGCCTTCTGTAGCGCGGTCTGCCGTACCGCCACATCGGCCTGGGCACCTGACACGGTGCTGTACAGACCACGCACCTTGCGCACGGTGTTGGCAAGGTTGGCCGCCGAGTTCTCCAGGGCGACATCTGCGTCCGCTTTGTCGAGCTTGATCAACACGTCACCTTTGTTGACCAAGTCACCGTCATCGGCGCCGATGCTGATCACGGTGCCGGTAATCTGCGGTGTGATCTGCACGATGTTGCCATTGACGTAAGCGTCGTCGGTACCTTCGTACCAACGGCTCTCAAGCACGTACCAGACAACAAGGATGATCGCGCCAACGAGGACGCATGCACCGAGGATGCGTAGCATGAACTTGCGGTTTTTCTTGTTGGGCGATGTGGCCTTGTCAGGAGCCGAAGAGACTTCAGTAGACATGACGGCTGCCTCAGGAGCGATGGTGAATAAGGGACGATGCGTTCGCATCGACGGCTACTTTCGACACGTCAGGAGCGCGCTGGCTTGGGCGATAACCGCCACCGAGCGCCCGAATGATTTGCACGGAGTCATCGGTTTGTTCGGCATGCAGTGTGGCCATGCGCTCTTGGGCGATCAGCAGTTCCTGGCGCACACTGAGGGCTTCCAGATAGCTGCCAATGCCAGCCTTGTAGCGTCGCTCGGCTAGCTTCCAGGCATCGTTGGCCGCGTCGACGGCGCGCTGCTGCGCGTCAATCTGTACCTGCGACGAGGCGAGCGCATCGTCGTCGTCGCACACTTCGTTGACGGCACGCACGAGCGTATCGTTGTACTGCGCCACGGCGAGATCGTATTGCGCATCCTTGCCGTTCAAGTTCGCACGGCGACGACCACCATCAAAGATAGGCAGGCTGATTGCCGGACCCGCGTCGTAAAAGCGGGACTGCGCCGTGAAGAGATTGCCACCGCCGAGCGCAATGAGACCCGCCATGGCGCTGATGTTGACGTTGGGTAGGAACTGGGTCTTGGCCGCGGCGATGTCCTTCCCGGCTGCTTCCACGCGCCACCGCGCGGCAACGAGGTCAGCACGATGCCCAAGCAGTTCGACGGGCAGATTGGATGGCAGATGCAGGGCGTCTGGTGGCAACAGCTGCGGGCGGGCAATCGTCAAACCGCGATCGGGACCTTTCCCCAACAGTACGGATAGGGCGGATTGCGCTGCATCGATCGCACGATCCGCCCGTGCCTTTTGACCCTGCGCACTAGCGGCTTCCGAGTCGCTCTGCTTGAGCTGCACTTGGCTATCGATGCCAGCGGTAACGCGTTGCTGCGTCAGCTTGCGCACGTCCATCGCGCGCTCGAGCTCCGCTGTTGCGACATCCTGTTGAGCGTAGGCGTAGCCAAGCTGCACGTAGGCGCGAGCGACGTTCGTGGAGAGTTCGATTCGCGCCGCGTGTGCGTCAACTTCTGCGGAGCGCTGCCGCCCAAGAGCAGCCTCCCATGCGGCACGTTCACCGCCCCAAAGATCCAGATCCCATTTGAAACTGGCGTCGACATACTTCGCGGCGCGGTTGTGACCCTTGCCAATGGGGGGCAGCGTGGTCGGCACACGAACTTCGCTGACGCTTCCCCCGATGTTTACTTCTGGCTCGCGGTCAGCATCGGCCTGCGACGCTTCCGACTGTGCCTGGCGAGCGCGAGCGTCGACTTCTGCGAGGCTCGGATTGTCCTGCAAGGCCTCGGCAATCAGCGCATTGAGCTGGCTGTCGCCCAATGCGGTCCACCAGTCAGCTTTGGGCCATGCGGCGGGCGACACATCGGGGTTTGCGATGGTGCGCGTAACTGCGACAGAGTTGGGGTCGATGGGTGAGCCGTACGGATGCAGGCCGCCGCTGCTGGCACATCCCGCCAGGGTGAGGGCCATTCCGACTGCTGCTGCAATCAGATGAACATGCATGGTCTTTGTCTCGGTGAGTGGGGTGGATCTACCGGATGGAGCGCGTAAACGCTTCGGCCTTGAGAGCATTGGCAATCGGTGTCGGCATCAATGAAGGCTGATCATCAGTGGCCACCAGCCCCCGCCGCGCCAGCTGCCGCATCCTTGCCTGGGTGAGTGACCCAGATCAGCGGAATGATCAGAATGAAGATAAGGGCGGACAGCCAAAAGATGTCGTTCAGACCAAGCATGGCCGCCTGAGCATTCAATCCGTTCTCGACGAAGGCGAGTGCATTGGATGCACCAACCTGGAGCGCCGACTGCGCTTGTGCGATCGAGTCCGTGAAGATCTGGTTGTAGCTGTTGGCTTGTTCGGTCAGTTGTGAGTGATGCAGGATTGTGCGGTCGTTCCAGCCCGTGGCCAGCAGCGATGTGCCAACGGCACCCGCGAAGACGCGCACGAAATTCGATAGGCCTGCGGCGGAGGGGATCTTGTCGGGCGGCAGGCCTGATAGGATGATCGCGGTCAATGGCACGAAGAATAGAGCGGTCGGAATACCCTGCAGCAACGTTGGCAGGATCAAGGTGTATTGATCGATGTCGGTGGTGTACTGCGCGCGCAGGACGAAGACAGCTGCAAACCCGATGAAGGCTAGCGTCGCCAATATGCGTGTTTCGACTTTCATCATGATCATGCCCATCATCGGCGCAAGGATTACAGCGAAAATGCCCAGTGGTGCAG
>JBAPPP010000596.1:0-21899 GCA_049280175.1 Rhodanobacter sp. | reverse complement strand
GGATAGCAGATAACCCGCGAATCCCAACCACTGGCGGACAGCGCCATCCCCAATGCCTCGTCGTGGCGCTCCCATCGAATACCGTCGTCGCTGTACGCAACGCCGGGAAAGTATTCGCCAGTGACATTGCCGCGAGTGAAGTACATGACGTACTTGTCGTCGAGCCGGTACACGCGCGGCCGGCCGATGCGATACTCGCTGCCCCGTGGCAGCAGGCAGACATGATCTTCGCGCGGTATGACACCAAGATCGCCCGTCTCTACATAGCGGATGTGGTAGCGCGGGAAAGGTTGGTCACCGATGGTTTCCCAGTCGTCGCCAACGGCATACCAGATGCGCCACCGGCCGTTTTCGTAGATGACCGAGTGCACCGCGCCGATGGTGCTGCGACCGGGCGCGCGATCCAGGATCGGGGTTTCCTGCACGCGCCGGAAATGATCGCCGCCATCGGTGGAAACAGCCAAACCGGTAAACGCCAGGAACTTGGCCTTGGCCACACGTTGGAACCCCACATAGAACAGGTGCAGACCACCCGGCGCATCGACGATATCGCCCAGGATCACCCCATTATCGTCGAAGCAACCGTCCCGCCCGATATCGAGCACCGGTTCGGCGCTGACGCGCACGATGGACGCAGGATCGTTCGCCCGCACGTCGACGTAGCCGATGCGGCTGACGCCATCGGCATCGCGAAAACCTGCGTAGACGCGGATGAGCTCATCATCGATGCGATATGGCGTCGGCGTAAGCGCCGAGTGACACATCCAGTCGCCCACGCCCTGTCGCGCGGTTTCGAAAACCAGCCCTTGCTTGGTCCATTCCAACATGCGCTCTTCAAAGCCTCACGTCGAGGCTGGATCTGCCGGGCACTGCATGGGCCGGCGAGCCGACGTAGACTCGCCCTGGCTCGGTATCGCGCGTTACCAGCGCACCGGAACCGATGACATTGTCAGGCGCCACCTTCACGTGATCGTTGAAGGTGGAGTTCACACCGATGAAACTGTTCTCGCCGATCTCGCAATAGCCTGAAATGACTGCATGCGAGGCGACAAATACGTTGTCGTGCACGACCGTGCGATGCCCAACGTGATTGCCGCTCCACAGAATGCAGTTGTTGCCGATGCGCACGAAGGGCTGGATCACGTTGCCTTCGAAAATGAAGCTGTTTTCGCCGATCTCGGCATTGCGCCAAACGAAAGCGCGCGTGCTGACATAGGTGGCAAGCCGGTAGCCCCTGCGCTTCATGTCCAGGTAAAAACGCGTACGCAGGCGATTGAGCTGGCTGGACGGGATAGCGACAAACACGTCGACATCCGCCGGTGGGTAATGCGCCTCCAAAGTCTCGTAGGCGACCACAGGACGATCCGCCAGTGTCGGCTGCGCGAGATATTCGCGCTCGACACTGAAAGCCACCACGTCATAGTCGCTATCGTGTTCGAAGTATTCGCAAGCGATCTGCGCGAACTCGCCCGCTCCGATCAGCACTAACCGCCTTGACATGCTGCCATGTCCTCGAGGTACATGGAGCCTTTGACCTCGCGCAGGAAATCGGAGTAGTCGGTGATGTAGTCGCTCTGGTCGTACAACTGGTCGGCCAGCACCATCAACACGCAGTCCTCGCTGAAATCGTACAGCTCGCGCCACACCATGCGACCGAGCATCAGTCCTTGCGAGGGATCGTTGAGCACGATCTCGGCAGGTCCGCTGCCATCGTCCAGCAAAAAGGTGACAGAGCCTCGCACCGCAACCGCCAGTTGATGGAGATGACGGTGCGCGTGCTTACCCCGATGCACGTCGTTCTGCGTGGCGAATATGTAATACACCCGCCGAATGACGAAGGGTACGTTCCGGTTCTGCTCCAGCGCGATGAGCATGCCTCGATTGTCACCATGCTTTTGCAGCTGGACTCGTTCGATTTCCATGTTTTAGGCCCAGCTGTAGATTCTTGGAATACGACCCACACTGCTTGAGTGCCACGCCACTGTGGAAAGGTTGCGCCGGGATCGGAAATGGTTAAGCGCCGACTTCGCGCTGGATGACAGGTCGCCCCGTTTCCACCGGAGTTGGGCGCGATCGCCATGACCATGCGCTTCGTGCCGCTCATCGCCGGGGTATTTCCTGTTCCATCCGTACTTACAGAACTGCCGAGTGCAGAGGAACGCCCTGCCAGCCGCGCGCGGGTCTACGCGCCTTAGCGAAGCCGCATCAGCGGGAAGCGGGTTCGCGAATCCGACCCACACCGGATGCAACCTTTCATGGATTAACCGGCACCCAGTTTCACAAGGTTGTCCACAGTGTCACGCGCACGGGCCTCGCCATCAGGCACGAAGCAAGCCGTCGGGAATGCATGGGAATGGGCTGGATGACTGCAACGCGCAAGGGTATCTTCAATAGGAAGAGGGATCGTCGAGCGACAGGTGTAGTAGCACTGTCGTTGGCGGCGCTGCTGACCGTGATGATCGGTCTTGGCGGCGTGTTGTTGTGGTCGTCCGGTGCGCAGGCACAGCAAAGCGAAAGCGCGAGCACCGGCCAGCCTCCCGCCGCCCAGCAACCGTCCGCGCCCCTGAGTCAGGCCGATATCGCACGCATGCTGCCGGCCACCGACATGGATGCCGGCGGATCGGCGCATAGCGCCATGCGCACAACCGCGTTCGACGAGGGCCACGCCACGCCGTTCGACGGGGCCTCGATTCCGCAGAACCCGCTGGCGCCGAACGCGGATCCGATCGGCGCGAAAAGCTGCGTCGCCTGTCACACGCTGGAAGCCACGCAAGCCTCGCACAGCCTGCACGTGGCCTCGTTCCGCGCGAGTGATAGCGCGAGCACCGGGCCGCAAGGCTCCTGCGAGAGCTGTCATGGCCCTGGCTCGCTGCACGCGAAGAACCCCGCGGCTCCGGGCCTGATCATCGCGTTCACTCACGACTCCAAGACCCCCATCGAGACCCAGACGCACGTCTGCCTGAGCTGCCACGTCGGCGGCGCGCGCCAGCATTGGCTCGGTTCGGTGCATCAGGAGCGCGGACTGGGATGCACCGACTGCCATAACCCGATGGCGCGATTGTCAGCCGAAGGCGTGCTGGCGAATGATTCCATCAATCAGGTATGCGCGACGTGCCATCAGGATATCCGCGCCCAGTTCAACCGGCGTTCGCACATGCCGCTGCCGGAGGGACAGATCTCCTGCGTCGACTGCCACAACCCGCACGGCTCTATTACCAAGCCGCTGCTGAAGACCGATAGCGTCAACGAGACCTGCCAAACCTGCCACGCCGAAAAGCGCGGCCCGTTCCTGTTCGAACACGCTCCGGTCGCTGAGAACTGCCTCAACTGCCACACCCCGCACGGCTCGAATCAGGAAAACCTGCTGGTGCTGCCGATGCCGATGCTGTGTCAGCAGTGCCACACGAACGACAACCATCCCAACGATCTGCTGACTCGTCAGGGCTTGCGCAATGGACTGGCGCCGGACGAGCGCGTGATGGGACGCAGCTGCCTGACCTGCCACAGCAACATCCACGGCTCGAACAACCCCAACGGCGCGATGTTCCACCAGTGACCCGCCATCGGCGAGGGGCGGAGAGATGCTGAAGCGTAAACCTCTAACTGCGCTGCTAGGCCTGACACTGGGCCTGGTCGGCCCGTTGCCGCTGCTGGCGCAGACCGATGCCAGCGACAGCCAGCGCGTGGGCAACATGCAGTTCGGCAACAGCCTCGACCCCACCGGCTGGGGAGCGTTTGCCACTCCGGATCCGGCGGGCATGTCCTATCTGCATGCCAATCAGATGCGCACGCCGACCGGTGCGCTCTATCCCTACCCCCACCAGGTACCCGACGAGACCCGGCTCGGCACGGGAGACTGGATCTACACGGGGCTGGTCGAATTCGGCTACATGCACGCCAGCGGCGACCGCAATGATGAATTCTTCCGGATGTACTCGGGCTGGAAGAACGGCCCGGCGTTGAGCATGCTTGCGTTCTCTGCCCTGAACCAAAAGACCGGCCAGTACGTCGACTTTCGCGGCAGTCGCATCAGCAGCGACGATCAGTACTACCGCCTGCGTGCCGGCAGCTACGGCGACTACCATATTGAAGCGTTTTATAGGGATACCTCGCACACCCTGAGCACGACGGCCTATCCGCTGTGGAATGGCGTGGGTTCCACCAACCTCACCCTGCCCAACGGCCTCGCCACCGGTGCAACACCGGCCCAGGTACAGGCCGTGGAGGCGAACCGGCCGCGCCAGACCCTGGGGGTAAAACGCCAGAGCGAGGGTGTCAGCTGGGAAAGTGCGCTGACCACGAACTGGATCGGCTACGCCGGCGTTACCAACGAGCACAAAACGGGCGACCGCGATTGGGGCGGCCCGGAATATCTGAGCTATTTCTTTACCACTCCGGGGCCTGGCGGACTGGGCACGCCCAGCACTCCAGGCACCTCTGGCGGCCAGTACGACACCGTGCGGCCGGTCGACTTCACCACCACCGATGTCAACCTCGGCCTGCGCAACAAGGGCGGCGCCTCTGGCTGGCTGTTCAACTTCACCATGACCGGTTCGTTCTTCCGCGACAACAAGAGCACCTTGGATTACGCCATACCGTTTGCCGTGGCACCGGGCTCCAACTCGGTGGTCACCGGCGGCACCTGGTCGCTGGAGCCGGACAACAACTACTACAACGTGAAACTCGAGGCTTCGCATCCGCTGAAGCTTTGGCACGGCGAGTTTTCCATTTCGGCGGCCTACAGCAGCATGCGACAAAACGATACGCTGCAAGCGCCGCTCAGTCCGATGTATTGCCCGACGGGGCAGTTTCTCGGCAATACCGGTATTGCCTGCGCGAACTGGAACACCACCGCCGCACTATCGCAGCAGGACGGCGATGCGCGCATCGATAGCGGCCTGCTCAACCTGCGTCTGGACTTCCGTCCCACCACGAAGTTCAGCTGGCACTTCAACTTCCGCCAGCGCGACGAAGACAATCTGACGCGCTACACCGCGTACAACCCGTTGACCGGGCAGTACGGCTATGTTCCCGAGAACGGTGCGGAGCCGGTTGCTACCGGGGGAGAGTCCGAGCTGTTTCAGCCCGGCAATCCGCGATACCAGTCGAACTTCGCGCAGATCGCCAGCATTCCGTACACCTATGACGACCGCAAGACCGAACTGGGCGGCAGTTACCGTGTCAACCAGGACAACACGCTGAGCGCGACCTACCTGCTCGACTATCAGACGCCGCGCCCGCGCGAACGCACTTATATCAATGACCAGCACTTCAAGCTGGGCTGGGATACCAAGGCTTTCGGCGACGCGACCTTGCGTTTCAGCTATGAATATCAGAAGCGTACGGGCGGCCCCTACAACCCCAATCCGTACCTCGACGCGTATTCACCCTCCCTGCCCGGCTACGTGCTGCCTGTAAATGGCTATACCGCGTTCACTGTTGCCCAGATGTACATGTACGACATGAGCAACCTCGACGCGAGCAAGCTCAGGGCGATCTTGACCAAGCCGATGGGAACCACGGCCACCTTCACCGCCACGCTATATGGCAACCGCCTTCACTACGGAGCGGATATCGGGCGACAGTCCTACGACACCACCGGCGCCGACTTCTCCTGGGACTGGGAGCCGACAGCGACGACCTCGATGAGCGCCTTCGCGGGCATCGAATCGACCCGGCTCAAGCAGGGCAACGTCAATGACAACGAGGCGCTGACTTTTTCCTCGCCGGAACAGACCGACGCGCAATTCGGCGGCCCGTTTTATCCGTTCGCCAATTTCTGGACGGCGACGGACAATGAGCGCGACATCGACGCCGGCGCCCATTTCAATCACGTCTTCTCGCCGCGCGTCAAGTTCGATCTCAGCTACGACTACACCTATTCGCGCGGGCTCAACAGCTACAACTACGCCAGCCTGGGGGCGATTTCCACGGTGTATCTGCCGATCCTGACCGCGGCGGATATCGGCAACAGTTTTCCTACCAATGTTTATCGCATGCAGACGCTCACCGGCAATCTGAATCTGGCGCTGACGCAGAGAGTGGGCTTGCGCCTGTATGGCAAATACGAGTTGGGCAACTACGCCGACTGGAACTACGCCGGATTCGACATACCTGCCGACCTGGTCGTCGGTAACCGTGTCTACACCGAGTTGGGGCCGATGCCGCATTGGCATGTCTTGCTGGTGGGTGTCTTCATGAACGTGAAACTCTGAGGGAAACACCGCGATGTCTTCCCTGCACCGTTCTCTTCATCTGCTGGCAGCCGCCATGCTGTGGCTGCCGATGTTTTCCGCCGCCGCGGCCGAGGGCGCTTCGGCGCCCAAGCCGGCAGCATGGATCGACCTACGCCAGCAGCAGCCGATCAGCGGCGACGCCCCGGCCGGCCAGGCCAAATCTGTTGTCTGCGCGGCCTGCCACGGGCCACATGGTGTGGCCATCGCGCCGAACTTTCCGAACCTGGCCGGGCAGTCGGCGACCTATCTCTATGTGCAATTGAAGACGCTCAAGAACGGCCAGCGCAAGGACACGATCATGAGTGGCATGGCCGCCGCGCTAAGCGACGCGGACATGCGCAACCTGGCCACCTATTACGCCTCACTTCCGGCCAAACCGGCGGGCCAAGCCGATTCCTCCTCTCGCGGCGGACGGCTCTTCCTCGATGGCGACCCGGCCCAGGGCGTGCCACCGTGCCAAGGTTGCCATGGCCCGACAGGGCTAGGACCACAGGTGTATCCCAGCGATGCGCCACAACCACCGTGGTCGACTTTCCCGCGACTGCGCGGCCAATCGGCGATCTACGTGACCAAGGCGCTGGGCGATTTCAGCAGCGGCGCACGCAGCGGCACCAGCAACGCGATGATCATGCACGGCGTGGCGCATACGCTCAGCAATGAGGACATACAGGCGCTGTCGACCTACATCGCGACGCAGTGACCAGGCAACAACTCCGGGAACGGGCCGGCAGCGGCCGTTTCAGTGTCCCCCAACGCAAAGATCAGGAATGCCGTCCTCCGTCGCACTGAGGCAAGCGTCGCCGACGCCCTTGAAACCGTTGCTGGGGATATTTCATGACCCGGCAGCGTGTCCAGGACGGTGGGCCTTCTGGCTGCCCCGGTGCAATCTGCCCCGGGTACACTCCACGTAGAACGACGTCGAGCCAGTATCGGCTCGAAACGCGCTACCGAATCCATCAGGAGTGACCTGTAACCCCGTGACCACAGTCAACGAACTGAACTCAGGGCAAGCTCACTCGTCGTGACTCTGCCCGCTCCCACGGCGCAGTTTCGCGCGTCATAAACAGGTAGGCGCCATGGCGGAGCATCACCCTCTGCGGTTCAAAGTCAGGCTGCATCGATACCGCGCCTGGCTGCATCAACGTAGCGGCGGCATCCGGGGGACTGCTGTCACCCGTGCCCATGCTGGCTTTATGTCTGTGGCGATTGCGGCATGTTTTTCCACGCCCGTTCATGCCCAATCGACAACCTTCAACGGAGCCGCAGCACTTAGCTCGGGGCTGTTTGACCGGGGTCAGGCAATTACCGGCAATACGCCGATCTTGCAGGGAGCGGCCTCTTTGACTTCGGCGACGGGTTGGTCGCTGGGCCTGTCGGGGAGCACCGAACTACGCTCGCCGGGCCGCATCGTGGAAGCCCTCGTCCAGGTGTCCCGCGATTGGTCGCTTTCCAGCGACTGGCAGATGCAAGCGAGCGTGCTCTACTACCGATATCCTGGAGAAAGCGGTTCAAGAGCCTCAGATCGAGCCGAAGCGGGAGTCCACTGGACCTATCGGGATGTGCTGACCTTTGGTGTGTCGGCCATCGACGTCTTCGGCGCCAGGGATCACCAGCTGAGCGGTGCCGCCGATCTCAGCTTCCATTGGCCATTGGCGTGGCAGTTCTCGCTTTCCGCCGGCGTGGGTGTCGCCCAACCCATCATGGCGCCCTATACCCGCTACGGTCACGCAAGCTATTACGAATACGACCATACGGGCCTTCACGGCTACGGCCACGCGGGGTTATCGTGGAGCCATGGACCTTGGCGGATAGAACTCGATCGCATCATCGCCGACCAGGCAACCCACCGGGAGTGGGCCGCTCTGGGCGCCTCGCCCTGGGTCGGGACGATTTCACGATCCTTTTGAGTCAGGAGCAACCTTTTTGCGCCGATTCGGTACCTACGTAGCGAACCAGCCGCAATCCAGTGGCCTGTGCTGAAGCTATGAACCAAGACGATATCGATGCCGACGCCACCGACCGCATGCTGCTCCAGCGCATGTCGACGGGTGACCGCGCCGCCCTGAGCGTCCTGTACCGGAGTTATCACGGCAGGTTGGCCCGTTTCCTGTCGCGGTTGACGCGGCGTCCCGATGTCATCGAAGAAGTCATCAACGACTGTTTCTGGATCGCCTGGCAGAAAGCAGGCAACTTCCATGGCGACTCACGCGTTTCCACGTGGCTCATGGGGATTGCCTATCGCTGTGGTCTGAAAGCGCTCCGGCAACACGGTGACGAGCCGGTCGAAAGCACCGATCTGCTGGAACAACTCACCCCTGACGATGACATGGATGAGGATCGCGAGTTGCGCGACTGGTTAAGCAAAGGGCTCGATCACCTGTCCGCGGATCAACGCGTCGTGATCGAGTTGGTTTACGGAGTGGGTCATACCCTGGACGATGTTGCCGTGATCATGCAGTGCCCCGTAGGCACCGTGAAAGCACGCCTGTTCCACGCACGAGTCAAACTGCGCAACGTGCTTCCGGCGTTGGCTGGAGATTCGCCCAAGCATAAGGAGAACGCGCCATGACGTTCCCAAAGAGTTCCGGAAGGGACTGCGTCCGGGCCTGGGACGCAATGCCGTGGGTATTGCAGAACAGTGCCACGCAAGAACAAAGCGAATGGTTGGAAGGTCACCTTGCGCATTGCGAATCGTGCCGCACGGAGTTTGCGCAACAACGTCGTTTGCAACTTGCCATGTCGCTGCCCACGGACATCTCGATCGACGCGAATACCGGATTGAAGCGTTTGTTGAATCGCCTGGATACGCCTGATATCCAGGAAGCGCCTCGTCGTTCGCGATCGGGAAACTGGCTGAACCGGGCGCTGGTCGCCGCCGTGCTGATCCAGGCGCTTAGTATCGGTGCCTTGGGTGTGAAGTTGTGGTCGTCGGGTGGCGGCCCAACGTATCGCACACTCAGTCAGGAGTCGGCGCCGGCAACTCCAGGCGCGATCCGTGTCGTGCCCGATACGGCCATGACGATGGCCGACTGGAACGCATTGCTGCATACCCTTCGCTTGCAGGTGGTGGGCGGCCCCAACGATGTGGGTGCCTACACCGTCGCACCCACAAGCCCCACTTCAACGGCGCCACATGCATTGCAACAACTGCGCGCCGCACGAGGCATCCGCCTGGCGGAGCCCGTCACCGTCACACCATGAAATACGGCTTCCTCATCCTTGTCGCGGCCGTGGCGGCTTTGAGTGCGTGCGCGTCCTCGCACCCAAAGACGCCTTCGGACAATGGCGCCAATAACAACCTCACATCGAGCGCCAACGTGTCCTCCATGGATAGCGGGCGTGACATCGTGCTGGCTGTTGCCAACCCGCTTGAGTCTCCCGGAACACATGCCGGCACCAGCTTGTTGGGTTATATCCCGTCAACGCATTACGGTGCCGGCCAGCGCGCGGTTTCCACTCTCGCCGCGTTGACGCAGAGTTACGGATTGCATGAAGTTGCCGGATGGCCCATCAAGGCCCTCGACCTGTATTGCGTCGTGTTGGAGCCACCACCCGGCATGACCCGCGATGCATTGCTCAAGGCACTCGGCAACGACAAACGCGTACAGCTTGCGCAACCGCTGCAAAGCTATTCCGTATACGCAGACGGATCCCCGCAGACGCGTCATTACAACGATCCCTACGTGAGCCTCCAACGCGGCTTCGTGGAAACGGATGCCGCCCTCGCACAGAACCTCAGTCAAGGTAGCGGGGTTCATATCGCGATCGTCGATACGGGCGTCGACATGACGCACCTGGACCTTCAGGGGCGCATTGGCGATACGCACAATATGGTCGATGACAATGCGCTGACGTTCAACCGCGATAGTCACGGCACCGAAGTCGCCGGCATCATCGCTGCCAACGCCGACAATCATCAAGGGATCGTGGGGATAGCGCCCAAGGCCATACTCAGCGTTTACAAGGCATGCTGGTATCCGCCGGCTCCAAATGCCGGCGCGAGCTGTAACACCTTCTCGCTGGCTAAAGCCTTGGCGGGGATCATTGATTCGGATGCCCGTATTATCAACTTGAGCCTGGGTGGCCCGGCAGATCCGCTACTCAATATGCTGCTTGCCAAGTTGTCGAGCGAAGGCCGCATCGTGATCGCAGCCATGCCGCCGGACGGAGTCGTCGACGGATTTCCCGACAATGCACCAGGAGTCATCGTCGTTCGCGTAAGTGGAACATCGGCAGCACCGCCCGGTGTCTTGAGCGCTCCGGGAACCGACATCCTGACCACCCAGCCTGGCGGTGGTTATGACTTCACTTCCGGATCATCCATGGCTGCCGCGCATGTGAGCGGGATTGTGGCGTTGCTGCTGTCTCTCACACCCACGCTGGATGCACGTACAGTCCATGATCTCTTGCTACGAAGCAGCAAAATCACCCATGGAACGCTGCAGGTGAACGCAGCGTCGGCCGTGTTGGCACTGCGCAGTACACAGAGAGCCACCCCCTGAGTTGAATGGCTCGCTCTCGCTCCATGCTGATGCCTCGCGGCTCATCGGTTTTCACACGATGCGTAACCAACTTCTGAAGAAAATGCGCGCATCTTCAATTCGGGACTATGTATTGATGCGCACTGATGACGCTATTGGCCTGATGCCCGACGTGGCTGCCCAGACACACCCCTATCTGGGTGCAGCGCTGGACTGGGTCGGCATGGACGGTATTGAGATGTCGGTGCGTTTCGACGCTGGCGATGGTGACGTCCAGCGCTCAAGCGCCCGGGTTGGCGCATTTGTCAATCTCACTCGCCCGGATCGGCGTGGCATCCACATGTCGCGCTTGTACTTGCTGATGGACGAGTATCTGAGCGCCAAGACGCTTGATGCCTCGATGCTCGAACACTTGCTGCGCGCTTTTCTGGAATCGCACAGAGACCTGGCCGACCGCGCACGTATCAGCATCCGCTTCGAGCAGCTCATACGTCGCGCCGCACTTCGCAGTGAAAACAGTGGTTGGCGGGCTTACCCGGTCTCGATCGAGGCTGGTTTTGGTGCCGATGGCTTCCACCTGGATCTGCTCACGGAGGTCGTGTACTCCTCGACCTGCCCTGCTTCGGCGGCGTTGTCTCGCCAGCTTATCCAGGAACAATTCAGCAAGGATTTCGAGGCGACCAGGCCGCTGGATCACACTGCCGTGCTGACGTGGCTAGGCAGCGAGAAAGGTATCGTCGCCACGCCACATGCGCAGCGCAGTATCGCGCGACTGCAGGTGCGTTACGTCGATGGCGCACCGTTGAACCTTATTGCGTTGATCGACCGAGTCGAGTTGTCGCTGGGCACGCCGGTGCAGACAGCCGTGAAGCGTATCGACGAGCAGGCATTTGCACTGGCCAACGGCAGCAACCTGATGTTCTGCGAAGACGCCGCGCGCCGCATCCAGCGCGCACTCGATGCCGATGACAGTATCGCGGATTTTCAGGTTCGCCTTGAACATCAGGAAAGCCTGCATCCGCATGATGCCGTGGCGCATGTAAGCAAGAATTCGGGAACGGCCCGAATCGACGGCTGATCGATTAGCCTCGAAGGCATCGGCGCAGTCGATGACGACAATTCCAGACATGTCGCGATGATGCGCAAGGTTTCGTAGCCTGCGCGTCCGCGGTAACCTCGGGGCTCAGCTGAACCTGATTCAAGCTAACCTGAGGTGAAACGATGAAGCGATTGATCCTGCTTTTGCTTGCCCTGCTACCGTTGCTGGCGCATGCGCGGGAAAACAACCACTCGCAGTGGGATCCCGAGATCGCCGCATTCGTGGCGGCCGATCAACAGCATCTTCCGCCACCAGGTTCGATCTTGTTCATAGGCAGTTCGTCGATCCAGCACTGGAAATCGCTGGCTACGGATTTCCCGGAACTGAGTGTCATCAATCGCGGTTTCGGCGGTTCCGAGATCAACGACTCCACTTTTTTTGCGAGCCGCATCGTCGCGCCATACCACGCGCGCGCCATCGTCATGTACGCAGGCGACAATGATTTGCAGGATGGTGGTGAACCCGAGCAAGTACGCGACGATTTCGCCGCCTTCGTGCGCACGGTGCGCGCGACCAACCCCGACGTGCCGATCGCCTTCATCGCCATCAAGCCGAGCGTGGCGCGTGCCGTCCTTCTGCCGAAGATCCGCCAAGCAAACGCACTGGTCCGCGCGTATGCCGCGACACAACACGGCGTGACGTATCTGGATGTCTTTACGCCAATGCTCGGCAAAAACGGCGGCCCACAACCTGACCTGTTCGGAGATGACGGCCTGCACATGAACCGCAAGGGATATCTGTTGTGGATCAGTGTCATCAAGCCCTGGGTGGACGCGCTGCCGCACTAGACCACTTGAATCAAGGGATCAGAATGGAAATCCCGGATCGCGCGAGGAAATACGCCGAAGCACGTGGCGCTTGGCGGCATGCGCTTCGCGGAAAAGTTAAGCGCGCGGCTGGGGCTATGGACACTTACGCAGGCGCCTGGCGTTGCTGGTCACGAACCAAGGACCCGATGCACGCCCTCCATGCAGGTTCACACCAAATATCTGCCATCCTTCAAGGCAGGCGTACACACGCGTCTGGCCCTGCGCAGCGATCATCGCCACCCGACTCCTCAAGGGCGAATTGACGGCTCCGTGGAGAGAAGGGTATAGACACTTTCGAAGTGTATTGATGGCGTCTACAGGGGGTATCGTGCGTCCAGCATTCGTTTGGTTAGGGATGGCGTCAATGCAAGCCACAAAAGGTGAGGAGTTACTCCATGTCTGCCGAGTCTGATCCCGTGCCGGTCGCCTCGACCAGGGATCGCGGGATCACCATTGTTGCCAGTGCCACCGTGCTGGCCTTGCTGTACTTCGGTAGAGAAGTGCTGGTTCCGATCACCCTCGCCTTCATCCTGAGTTTGCTGGTGGCTCCATTGATACGCGGGTTGCGCCGGTTCGGGCTGGGCCATACGCCGTCCGTGCTGATCGCCGTGCTTGCGCTCGCCATGTTCCTGGTGGGGCTGGCGACCGTGATCGGCTCGCAGGTTGTGCACCTGGCCAGGAGCCTTCCGCAATATGAGGCAACGATCCACGCCAAGACCCAGACGCTCCACAACATGACCATCGGGCGCATGGAGTTGATGCAGGGCGAAGCTGGCAAGGTCATGAGCCAGTTCAACGATCGCAGTGCTGACGTCGCTGCACCACCCGCCGATGCCCAACGGCGTCTGGTTTCTTCGACCGGCATCATTCCAGTCGAAGTGCATGCGCCACCAGCTCGTCCGATGGAGGTGATCGAGCGGATCTTTACATCGATCTGGGTGCCGCTGGAGACCGCTGGTATCGTGCTGGTCGTCCTGTTGTTTGTTCTGCTTGAGCACGAGGCCTTGCGGGATCGCTTTATTCGCCTCGCTGGTGGCACGGATCTGCGCGCAACGACGGCAGCGATCAATGACGCCGGCGAGCGCCTGTCCCGATTCTTCGTCTCGCAGTTTGCGGTCAACTTCGGTGTCGGGGTGGTGATCTGGGCAGGGTTGGCGGTCATTGGCCTTCCCGACGCGCCTTTATGGGCTGCCCTCACGGCCGTTCTGCGCTTTGTACCCTATGTCGGCGTCTGGATCGCAGCGCTTCTTGCCACCGTGCTCGCGGCGGCGGTCGGTCCGAGCTGGTCGCTGATGCTGATGACCATGGGTCTGTATGTCGTGGTCGAGACTATCGCCTCGCAACTGGTCGAGCCACAGTTATATGGACACACCACGGGGTTGTCGCCGCTGGCCGTGGTGGTCGCGGCGATTTTCTGGAGCTGGTTGTGGGGGCCGACCGGGTTGATCGTATCGACGCCACTGACTCTGTGCCTGGTGGTCGCCGGCCGCCATGTCAGGGGACTGAACCTGCTGGAGATCCTGCTGGGCGATGCGCCGGCATTGACGATGCCGCAACGGTTTTACCAGCGCATGCTCTCGGGCGATTCCGACGAGGTCATTGCCGAGGCGCGCATTTTCCTGAAACGCAAATCGTTCGCTGCCTATTGCGATGCCGTGCTGCTGCCGGCCGTGCAGCTCGCCCGCATCGATCTGAACCAGGGTGCCATCAGTGCCAGCCAGCAAGTCAAGGTGCGCAGCGCGATTGTGAGGGTCATCGATGCGCTCGGCAGCGAGACGCGCAAACAATCCCGCTGGAATCGTCGGGTTTCTGTGCTCGACAATTCCAGTCTCGGTTACCTCCTGCGTCAACAGCGCGTGGACGCGAGCGGCCGTTGGCAGGGGCCGCTTGCGGTAGCCCCCGGATCCATCGTGCTTTGCGTGGGTTTTGGATCTCTCGGTGATGACCTGGTCACCGAGATCCTCGTCCGCATACTGCGCGACCTGGGTATCGACGGGCGTCATGTTACGATCGAGGACATCGATGCCTTTCAGGCCGATCCCCCACCCGAGGCCACACCGAACAGCGTTTCGATGGTCTACATCGTCAGTGCCGCTCCGGTCAGCGACCGGGACCGTTGTGATTCCATGGCGACGGAGATGCGCCGCCGGTTTCCCGAGGCGTGCATCATCGCAGTACTACTCCCGCAACTACTGAGTGCACCGGAGTCCGTTGCGGTCAGCCCCGATGTCAATCAATTGGCGAACTCGTTCGAAGAGGCCGCGCAACACGCTATTGCCCGCTTTCCCCGTGCACTCATGAGTTCTCAGTGACGGATCCTGAGTGCGTCCAGCAGCCCCCATGCCGAGCAGCGCTTCGGTAGTGGGCGAACAGTTCGCCTCAGGCGAGGACGCCCTCCTCGGCCAGGATGGCCGCCCGCACACCCGGATCGGCCTCCATGCGACGGGCGAAGCGCATCAGGTGACTGAGGCCGTACAGGCCGATGTCCAGGCCGACGGCCCAGCGCAGGATCACCAGCAGATACGGATCGGCGACCGAGCGCGTCCCGGCCAACCAGTCACGGCCAGCCAGCTGCGCATCGAGCCGCTCGAGATAGGTACGCACATGTCGGCGGGCGTTTTCCGCCAGCACCCCGGCCAGGGTTTCTTCCCTCAGAAAAAGCGAGGCGTTGAAGATCGGCAGGAACGCCTTGTGCACGTCGGAGTTGAGGAACCCCAGCCAACGCATCACTTCGGCGCGCCCGCGCGGCGTACCGTCGCCGAGCAGCCCCGCTTCGGGATGGAGATCGGCAAGGTAGCCGAGGATCGCGACGCTCTCGGTAAGTGCCAAGTCGCCGTGTTCAAGCATAGGTACCGTGCCTGCGGCATTGCGGGTCAGGTACACCGGCGACTTGAGGCTGCCGTGGCTCATCCTCACCATTTTGTACGACGCACCGATCCATTCGAGCACGATGTGCGCGGCCAGCGGAGAGGCACCCGGCAGGTAGTAGAGCTTCACGCCGCCGCACCGTGGCGGGCGAACGCCGAGCCGCCGAACCAGGTCTGGAAGTCCTGTACGCCCAGCCGCGCGCCGTCGCCCGGCAGCAACGTGTCCGACTCCAGCACGGCGCCGAAGTAAGGCGCTTTCGGGTCCGCGACGACCTTGCGCGGATCCCCTATGGCGATGAGGAAGCGTTGAACCAGTTCCGCCAACGGAGCCTTCTCGGGACCGGCGATTTCCACCGTGCCGTTGACCGCGGCACCGAGCGCGTAGTCGGTGACCGCATCGGCGACATCGTCCGAGGCGATCGGCTGCATCAGCCCGGTCGAAAGGCGGATCTCCTGCCTCTGCCCGCTGTCACCGGCGATGCCGTTGAGGAACTCGAAGAACTGGGTGGAGTGGACAATGGTGTACGGGATGCCGGCAGCGCGTATCAACTTTTCCTGGGCCATCTTGGCGCGGATGTACCCGCTCGCCGAAAAAGCGGGACGACCGGTGCCCACCACCGACAGGGCCACATGATGCTTCACTCCGGCCTTCTTCTCTGCGGCGGCCAGGTTGCGTCCCGACGTCTCGAAAAAGTCCAGCGCTGCCTGATCCTCGAACGAAGGAGAGTTGGCCACGTCCACCACCACATCCGCACCCGCCATCGCCTCGTCCAGGCCTTCGCCGGTGAGTGCGTTGACGCCCGAAGACGGCGCCGCGGGAACCGCCTCGTGGCCGCGCTTGCGCAGGCGGTCGACGACTTTGCTGCCGATGAGTCCGCTACCACCGATGACAACGATTTTCATGGGAAACCTCCTCATTGCTTTGGCGCCAGGGGCGCGTCGTGAATTCATCCTAGGCGTGGCCATCGCCGGCCGGTAGGACCGTCAGCGGGCTCACGATGTTGTCTGCAGCACACCAATCGCCGCGCCACGGGCAAGCCGGTTGGGTCAGCCGACGCCCAGCGCAAATGCTTCGCGCACCTCGCCCGAAACCGCCGATGGCATCAAGGTCAGCGCGGTCGGGCATTGCAGGTCCAGGGCGCGCACGGCGGTGGTCATGTAGTCGATGAATGCGCGGATCCGCGCGGGCAATTGCAGCCGACTCAGATAGCAGAGGTAGTGCCCGCAATCGTCGGGCGCGTATGGCGCCAGGCACGCTACCAGCCGACCGGCGCGCAGATGTTCGCTGACCTGGTAACCCGCCATTTGCGCGATGCCCTGACCGTCCAGCACGGCCTGCAGCACCAGCTCGTTATCGTTGAATGTACACGCGGACGACGGCAGGAACTTCTGGATCCGACCGCCGACTTTGAACTCCCATTCGAAGATCCTGCCCGACGCAGTACGAAAATTGATGCAGCTGTGCCCGACCAGATCTTCCAACTGCCGCGGCAGCCCATGGATGCGTCGATACTCTGGCGATGCGCAAACCAGCATCGGCATCGGAATCAGCTGTTTGGCAATCACCCGACTGTCGTCCAGATGCCCGTCACGAAAGGCCACGTCGATCCGATCCGCGGTGAAGTCCGTCGTGCGATC
Source organism: Rhodanobacter sp. (assembly GCA_049280175.1). Lineage (GTDB taxonomy): Bacteria > Pseudomonadota > Gammaproteobacteria > Xanthomonadales > Rhodanobacteraceae > Rhodanobacter. The sequence continues at coordinate 4,769 of JBAPPP010000596.1, read as the reverse complement.
GTCAAGCAGCAGATCGACGGCGATATCCGGATGGCGCGCGCGAAAGCCGTTGAGCAGCGGCGCCACGATGCGACGCCCGAACCCCACCGCGGCGCTGATCCGCAGCTGCCCGCGCGGCGGTCCTTCGCGCAGATCGCGCATGTCCTCCATGGCCTGGACGATCCGCTCCACGCCAGGATGGCAGTTTCGGTAGAACAGTTCGCCCTCGCGGGTCAGTGTGGTGCTTCGGGTGGTGCGCACGAACAGCCGAGTGCCCAATTGGGCCTCCAGCTTCTGCACACTGCGGCTGACTGCCGAGCGGCCGATGCCGAGACGGTCGCCCGCGCGGGCGAAACTGCCTTCGGTTGCCACCGCGATAAACGCCACCACCCCGGCGTAACTTGCGGAAAAGCTCGCAGCGAGAGCGTCGCTGTTCTCGCAGTGGGGTTGCTCGAGGTGATCGATGGTCATCTGACAGGTACCGGATAGTGGCGGCTTCGCGTGGCATGGCGAAGCGATGCGAACGCCGGCGTTTGCCGGCCCATACCTGGAAGACGTTTCGGTCACGGCGTCTGTGACATCGTCGGCGCAGTGGTGCGCGAAGGGCAACACGGTGAGCCCCTTGGCGCGTCTACTGGACGCGTCACCTCGAATCTACGCTGGGCCCCGTCACGCCATCAAGCGCGAGCGGGTACCTCAGCCGATCTGAGGCATGGCCACACGCCTAAGGAGGATTCCCACCATGACTCAGCGAGTCGACTATCAGCAGCAAGCACCCGAGCTCTTCAACAAACTCGGCGCATTCAACATGGCGGCAAAGCGCGGCAGCATCGAGGAGCCCATCTGCAACCTCGTCGAGATTCGCGCGTCGCAGATCAACGGATGCACCTTCTGCCTGGACATGCACATCAAGCAGGCCACGATCAGCGGCGAGCGTCCGCTGCGCGTGTACCACGTGTCGGCCTGGCACGATTCCACACTGTTCTCTCCCCGTGAGCGCGCCGCGCTGGCCTGGACCGAGGCGCTGACCCAGCTGTCACCGCAGGGTGTTTCCGACGAGGTCTACCAGCAAGTGCGCAAAGAGTTCTCGGAGAAGGAAATCACCGACCTCAGCTACGTCGTGGCGGCGATCAACGCCTGGAACCGTATCAACGTCGGCTTCAGGAGCGTCCCCGGTGTGCTCGACAAGGCGTACGGACTCGACAAGGCTGGCCTGGCCTGAGTTCCGACCGGCGCGGCCGTGCCGCACTGGCCGCACCTTCGACGACCCGGCCCGTTGGCACGGGCCATTCATGAGGAAATATCCATGCGCATGTTCAAGACCTTTGGACTGCTGTTTCTGCTTGCCTCCGGCGCGACTTCAGCGCAGCCGGCCGAGAAGGCATCTGCCGTATCGACCCAACCCATGGCCCAGGTCTCGGCGCTGATGACCAAGGCCCTCAGCGACTATCCCGGCAAGGAAGGCATGATGATCCTGGTCACCTACCCACCCGGCTCGGTCGATCCGGTCCATCGCCACGACGCCCATGCCTTCGTCTACGTGCTCGAAGGTTCCATCGTGATGGGCCTCAAGGGTGGCAAGGAAGTGACGCTGGGGCCGGGACAGACCTTCTACGAAGGGCCGGACGACGTGCACACGGTCGGCCGCAATGCCAGCCGCACCAAGCCGGCAAAATTCCTGGTGTTTCTGCTGAAGGACCAGAACAAGCCGGTACTGATCCCGGTGCATTGAGCTTTTCGCTGCAACGCTTCGGCCTGCCGCCGCCATGCGCATGAAGGACGCCCGTTCGTCGAGGCGGCGGGCCGCAGGCATCCGAATCGGGCGAGGCCGGATGCCAACATCCCGTACGAATCGGCGTAGGCTGTCACAACTACGCCGGCACAAACGTCTTCCCTTCATGGACGCCGCTACCATCACTTTCCACGATCTGCGCCCGCGGCTGAAAGGCATCGCTTACCGCATGCTCGGCTCCGTATCGGAGTCCGAGGACATCGTGCAGGACGTCTGGCTGCGCTGGCACGACGCGGACACAGACAGCGTCAAGAACGCCGAAGCGTGGCTGGTGGCGACCACCACCCGGATCTCGATCGACCGCCTGCGTTCCGCCAAGGCGCGGCGGGAGCAGTACGTCGGCATCTGGCTGCCGGAGCCGGTGCTCACCGAGTGGCCCGCCACACCGGAGGACATCGAGGAGCTCTCCAATGAAGTCTCCGTCGCCTTCCTTACCGTGCTCGAATGCCTGAGCCCCGAGGCCCGCGCCGCCTTCTTGTTGCGTGAAGTGTTCGATGTGGATTACGGCGAGGTAGCCGAGGCGCTCGGCAAGAGCGAGGTCGCCTGTCGCCAGATCGTGCACCGGGCCAAGGCGCAGTTGCGCCAGGAGCGACCGCGACGCGCCGTGCCTAGCGAGGCCCACCAGAAGCTGATGCGGCGCTTTGCCGAAATCCTCGCGCAAGGCGACTTCGCCGGCATGAAGTCGATGCTGGCCGACAGCGCTGTGCTGCTGGGTGATGGCGGTGGTCATGTCACCAGCTTCTCGACGCCGATGGTCGGCGGCCCGCGCATCGCCCAGCTCCTCTTCGCGCCCCATCTGCGCCATAAAGATGCGTTGCGCATCTAACTGGTGACGATCAACGGCCAGTACGCCGTGCTGCGCTATATCAACGGCGAGCTCGAATCCGCCCAGTCCTACGAAAGCGACGGCGAACACATCACCCATATCCACGTGCAGCGCAACCCCGAGAAACTAGCCCGGCTGGTGGCAGCCATCGCACAACGCCAGGCGCAGTCGGCTACCTGAGGCGTCGTTGGCGCACCCTTGCCGCGCGATCGGTGCCGACGCGGCTGGGCACCTGCGCTTTGCCGCATCATCGATGCGAAAAGGCCCCGCAAGCGGGGCCTCAGGAATGCTGGGGGACTACTCGAATGCTTTTATTTAAGCCCTTTCAGAGCGAAAGTGCGGTCGCACTGGTCGCACGCACCTGGGCTTAAATCTACGACGCAAGGCAGGTATCGGCTGTTTGTTGCAGCTCTCGTTCGGCATCCAGAGGGAATGCCAACGTCATCGTGGTACCCGCCCCGAGTTCGGTATGCACGTCGACAAAGCCGCCAGATTGGCGCATGAATCCGTAGATTTGCGCCAGCCCAAGACCCGTGCCCCGCCCTTCTGTCTTCGTCGTAAAGTAGGGCTCGAACAAGCGCTCTCTGGTTTCAGCGTCCATGCCGGTACCACGATCAGCGACTGACAAAGTCACGTAGGCACCCGCTTCACGTATCGAGCTGGCCTCGGTTTCACGCACCGCCAGATAGCCAAACGATATGACGATCTCGCCTTGGCCGCTGCAAGCATCTCGAGCGTTGATGCAAAGGTTCATGACTGCCTGCTCGATGCCATGGCGGTCGGCCAAGGTCGGATATCGCTCGTTCGTACCCTCAAGCTTCAGATCTATGCCAGACCCAAGGCTGTGACTGGCAAAATCGAGGATATCCGTGACGACCGCCTGGAGTTCTACCGCCTCGGACTGGAATCGGTGGACACGGACAAAGGCCATCAGGCGTTTAGCCAGAATGACGGCATGGCGCGCGCCTTCCATGCTGTACCCGAGGAAGCGCCGCTGATCGTGTACCAGGCGATCGGATTGGTCTAGCACCGCGCTCAAGCCACCGATGATCGTCTGCAGCATGTTATTGAAGTCGTGTGCAATGCCGGCGACAAGTTGCCCGACCGCTTCATTTTTTTGCGCCTGATGCGAGAGCTGCTCGGCCAGCGCCTGCGCGGCAGCAGCGATGTCGAGCCGCTGCTGCAGCATCGACTCGCGCTGAATCCCCTGCTCCCTCGCCGCATTGACGACGGTCAGTTTCGCCTGAAGGCTTTGGTTGATCGTTTCGAGCGCCTCGTCCACACGCAGGCGTTCAGTCACGTCGCGACTGACAACTAGAGCACTGTCCGGATGGCCCTCGGCGTCCAACGCCGGACTGATGGCAACGAACCACCAGCGTTCTTCGCCTTTCAACGTAGGGCACATGGCCGTGAACTGGCTGGGTTGCCCGACGAACGCTGCTTTCAGCGCAAGCTCGAGTCGATGATGTGACGGCTTGGGCCAGAGAGCGATCCAGTCTCGTCCGATAATTTCATCGGGGCTATCCAACTGCAGCAGCACACAGCCGCTTTGGTTGACCGACGTTATCCTGCCGCCAACGTCAACTTCCTGGACGCAGTCGGGCGACGACTCGACGATGTACCGGTAGTGGTCAAGATTCTTCATGGAGGCCTCGTCGAGTTGCGCCAGCATAGCGTGAAGCTGTCGTCACGTGGCGTTAACACTCATGAAGCCATGGTCCCCCTTTAGCGTTGCTGGAATTTTCATGAAAATGCTGTCCCCCAAGTTCATCCTCCTCGCTGAGGATGACGCTAACGTGCGGGAGATCAGCACACTCATTCTTGAAGCAGAAGGCCATCACGTAGAGGGCGTAGCCAATGGATCGGTGGCGCTCGAAAGGTTGCTCCGGGACATGTCATTCGATCTTTTGTTCAGTGACATCTCGATGCCCGGCGGCATTGACGGCATACAGCTGGCGAGACGCACCCAGGGCGTTTTCCCGGCACTGCAAATTATCCTGGCCTCAGGCCATGCGAGAGGAAGTTTTCCCGACTTCCCCGAAGGCTTGCGATTCCTCCCCAAGCCCTACGACCGTCAATCTTTGCTGGCCGCGGTGAGCGAAGCGTTCCCATAGGGCACAAGAGAGTGCGCTGACTCTTCCAGGTAGCCAGTTTGATCATGGCGTTCCATGG
>JBAPPP010000595.1:0-1974 GCA_049280175.1 Rhodanobacter sp. | reverse complement strand
GAGGATGCCGAAATGGAGCGCCACGCCAAATGCGGCCGTTACCCAGCCGCCGCGAAATGCGTCGACGCCGAGAAGGCCGCTGGCAACTGATTGGGGAATGACGACGGCGGGAACGCCGGCATGGCTGTTGAAAGCGATGGCGTAGACGAGATCGATGACTCCCGCCGCGCCGCTACCTACGCCGATGAAACGTATGGGCGACATCTTTGGCCATCTCTGAATTTCATTGTTCATGGCCTGTGCTTCCTTTTGGATGGATGTCAGTATTGCTTTGACATATACGGTGTATATGAAGTCTGCTCTCGGACCAAATGCGCCGACAATATGGCGATCAGGCTGGAACAGATCTAAGATTGGCGGACATCTGTACTAGATCAGTTCGAGGATAAGACGATATGTCCGAGATGGACCAGCCTCCTTACTTACGCATCGTTGCGGCTCTCAAGCTGCGTATGGCCAACGGAGACCTGCAGCCGGGTGACCCGTTGCCGTCCATCCGAGAGCTCTCACGCGAATGGAACGTGGCGCCGGCCACAGCCGCGAAGGCACTGACCGTTCTGCGCCATGAGGGGCTGGTCGTAGTGCGCGCACGCAGTGGCACGGTAGTAGCTACAACGGCAAAGCCCTGGCAGCCGCAGCGACGTCCAAATCCGCATGTTTCTTCAGATCGTGAACTTACGCGAGAGCGCGTCATTCGCACGGCTATAGAGATCGCCGACTACGAAGGATTGAACGCCATGTCCATGCGCGGTATCGCGGCGCGACTGGGTGTCGCCGCCATGTCGCCATATCGATTCGTGGACAGCAAAGAGTCTCTGATTCTCTTGATGACGGATGCGGCTTACGGCGAAATACCGCCGCCAAAACTGGCGACGAACTGGCGAGGACAATTGACGCTCAGCGCGCGCACGCTCTGGGATCTGTATACCAAGCATCCTTGGCTGGCACATATCAATGCGCTCACCCGTCCCTTGCTGTTACCCAATCTGATGGCGCACGCCGAAACCGTATTTGCTGCACTGGCCCCATGTCGGCTTGATCCATGCACTGTCATGCACTTGCACGTACTGCTCTACAGCTATGTGCACGGTATTGCCATTCACCTGGAGCGCAAGACGCAGGAGGAAGCGGCTACTGGTTTGTCCGACGACGCTTGGATGGATACACAAGCAACATCCCTTGCGAACCTCGTTACATCGGGCCGCTATCCCGCTTTCGCCGCCTTGATCGGTAATCTTGATCCCGGATACGAGCTTCGTCTCGATGAACTCTTTGAGTTTGGTCTCAAGACGCTGCTGGATGGCTTTGTGGCGATGATCGGCGGATGACGAAATCGGGATAGAACTCGCGTCAGATTCAGAAAATCTAACGTCTGCTTCACGCCCTGAGTCATTCCTTCAACTTCCCGACGGAGGAAGGCCGGCGAGCAAGGGCGATCCCCGGCGCTGCAAGGCCATAAGATAGCGCGACTCATCGTATGGCGTGTGGGTCAGCCAGCATCGATGCAGGATGCGGGGCCATTTAAAGGCCAGTGCACGTACAGCGACCTGATGCGGACTGCCCTTGCCGCGCTGCTGGCGATAGAAGGCACCGGCCCAGAGCGACTTGTTGATCGTTTGTGCGGCCCACTCGACGAAGGTCAGGCGTACGAACGTTGGACACTGCCATCGCCAGTGCACCCAGCTCTTCTTGCCACTGCGCTGGGTCACCGGTGCCACACCCGAGTACCGTTGCAGTTGCTCGGCGCTGGCAAAGCGTTCGCGTTGCTCGCCGAAGGCGGTCAGCAGTCTGGTGCTTCAATCGATCGAGGTTCACCGATTTCGTCTTGGCAAGAATTTTGTCGGTCGGCGACCATCGCTCATCCAGCATCGATGCCGCGATCGATCGCGAGTGGCAGGAGATGTTCACGATGCGGCTGGGCCCTCACTCAGACTTGTCGGACTCCCAGCGCCAAGCAATTGAGATGGACTACGG
>JBAPPP010000594.1:0-3841 GCA_049280175.1 Rhodanobacter sp. | reverse complement strand
CGATGGGAGCGGCAGCCGCTACGGGCGCGGCGACAGGCGCGGCCGCAACAGGCGCTGGCGCAGCGACCGCCGGTGCGGTGTTCTTCGGTACGCGCGACAGGCGGACGACTTCCTCGCCCTCCTTGATTTCGAGTTCCGCGAGGTTGGATTCCTCGAGCAGGTCGATCAGCTTTTTGATTTTGCGCAAATCCATCGGATCAGCCTTTGTCAGTCGTGCCACCGCAGGTGGCCGGATGTGGATAGGTGGGCCAGTTGGCCGGTTGCTTTTATGACGCGGTGGCCGCGCTGGTTTCGGTGGTTGGCAGGCGATGCATTGCCGCCTCCAGCGCCAGCCGGTAGCTGTCGCTGCCAAAGCCGCAGATCACGCCGATCGCGATATCGGACAGGTACGAGTGTTGCCGAAACGGCTCGCGCGCATGCACGTTGGACAGGTGCACTTCGATAAATGGGATCGCCACCGCGGCCAGTGCGTCGCGCAGGGCGATGCTGGTGTGGGTGAACGCGCCGGGGTTGAACAGGATCAGGGCAGTGCGGTCGTTGCGTCCCTGCTGGATGCGGTCGATCAGCTCGTGCTCGGCATTGGACTGGAAGCAGGTCAGCTCATGTCCGTTCGCCTCTGCCAGTTCGGTCAGCTGGCGATTGATATCGGCCAGCGTCCCGCGGCCGTAGATTTCCGGCTCACGCGTGCCCAGCAAATTGAGATTGGGTCCATGCAGGACCAGAATCTTCGCCACGAATCCACCCGCCTTGCGTCCGGAGCTTCCGGACCGGGCGAAGTGTGCGCGTAGTCGTGGATGTTGTCTAGTTCAGCGCAGATCGACGATGTTTGAAGGAGAAGTGCTGGATTTCCGTGCGGAAGCGTATGTAGATCTGGCCCAAGCCGCGTCAGGGCTTCCCGTGAGGTGGCGCCAACCATTGTTCCAGCTGAGCTGGCGGCAATGCGCCGATGTGGGTGGCCAATACGCGCCCATCGGCGCCGATCAGCACGCTATAGGGCAGAACGTCGTGGGTATCGCCGAGTTGCAGCGACGTGCTTGGCGCTGCGAGCTGGCCCAGCAGGACGGGGTAATTCAGCGGATGCGCGCCCAGAAACGCACGCACGTGATCTGGCTGGTCCATGGCGATACCGACGACGATCGCGCCGCGTTCGCCGAACTTAGCTTGGGCACGAGCCAGGGCCGGCATCTCATCGAGGCAGGGGCCGCACCAGCTGGCCCAGAAATTCAGCAGTACGCGGTGGCCACGGTAGTCGTTCAGTGGATGCGGCTTGCCGTCGAGATCGGGCAGGCTCAAGGCGGGCAGCGGCAGGCCAAGCAGTGGCGAATCCGCTTGTTCCGGCTGCCCGTTTCGGTGTTGTGCGTAACCGCCGATGGTGGCGGCCACCACCGCCAGGCCCACGATCAGCCAGTTGCTGCGGTCCATCACGGTCGTTCCATCAAGGCTGCGCTGCTGTCGTGAGCGCCTGCTCGACGAGTGCCGAGGTCAGCACGGTGGACAGCTGCTGGCCGGCGCCGCCGTGTTTCGGAAACACCACGTACAGCGGCACGCCGGGCGAATGGTATTGCTGCAGGAACGCGCTGATGGTCGGATTGACGTCGGTCCAGTCGCCTTTCATGTAGACCGCGCCGGTGCGCTGCAACAGATCGCGGAACGCCCGGGTGTCCAGCACGGTGTGCTCGTTCGCCTTGCAGGTGACACACCAGTCAGCGGTCATGTCGACAAAGACCGGTGTGCCAGCGGCGCGCAGGGCGGCGAGTTTTTCCGGGCTGTAGACGGCCACGCCGTCCTCGGCCGCCGCGACGCTGGATACGGGGGGCACCTGGGCCAGCAGATACACCGGCACCAGCGTGGCGAGCGCCAGCACGCCGACCAGTACCCGACTGATCGGGCCACGCTGGCGGCTGCGTTCGAACCACCACAGCGTCATCGCCAGCAGCACCATCGCCACCAGCACCAGACCCACCGCATCGGCGCCGCGCTGGTGGGCAAGTACCCACACCAGCCACACCGCGGTCAGATACATCGGGAACGCCAGTACCTGCTTCAGCGTTTCCATCCAGCGCCCCGGCCGCGGCAACAAGCGCGCTAGTGCCGGCACGAAACCAATCAACAGGAACGGCAAGGCCAGACCGACGCCCAGCATCAGAAACACCAGCAGCGCTGAAAGCATCGGTGCAGCGAATGCGTACGCCAGCGCGCTGCCCATGAACGGCGCCGTACACGGGCTGGCCACGACCACCGCCAGTACGCCGGTGAAGAAGTCGCCAGCCGGGCCGGAGCGCGAAGCGAGGGCCGCGCCGGTGTTGCCCAGCGAAGCGCCGAACTGCACCACGCCAGACATCGACAAGCCGACCGCCAGCATCACCAGCGCCAGCACGCCGACCACGATGGGCTGCTGCAATTGGGTGCCCCAGCCAAGCGCATGGCCGGCCGAACGCAAGGCGAGAATGCCCAGACCCAGCGCGGCGAAACTGCACAGCACGCCGGCGCTGTAATAGAGCGCATGGCGACGAGCGCGGGTGGCGCTTTCGCCACTCTCCAGCACGCTGACTGCCTTGATCGACAACACCGGCAGCACGCACGGCATCAGGTTCAGCACCAGTCCGCCGCCGAGTGCGAGCAGCAGGGCGGTGAGCAGACCCAATGGAGCTTGCGCGATGCCAGCCGATGGCGGCTCCGGTGCCGGTTGTGTCGCATCGCCGGGCGGCGGGGTGACGACACTCGAGCCGGTGGTGGGGGTACTACCGATCGCACGCAGCGCGGCACCTAGCGAGCCGGTTGCATGAGGAGGTGTCGTCGCGCCCGCTGCAGCGGTGGACGTGGCGACGCCGCCCGGCAGCGGCAGATCCATCTGCTCGGTATGCGGCGGATAGCAGATCTTTGGATCGACTTCGTGGCAACCCTGATACTGCACGCTCAACTTCAGCCGCGTGGTCCCCGCGGCCACGGTGTAGGGCAGGGTGGCGTCGATGGCGTCGTGATAGGTTTCCACATCGCCAAGGTATTCGTCGTGGTGCTTTGCGCCGTCCGGCAACTGCGCCTCACCCAGCGTCACGCCATCGCCGGCCTTGAACCTCATGCGGCCGCGATAGAGGTAGTAGTCCGGTGCGATCGTCCAGTGCAGCTTCAGCACGCCTGGCGTGGAGGCGTCGGTACTGAGCTTGTAGGCCTCGGTCACCGGCAGCAGGCTGTCCGTGTCTTGGGCAAACGCCGGTAATGCACCGAGCCACAGCACGACAAGGCCCATCAGGCAGGCGGTCAGCCGGCGGGAAAACATCGGTCGCATCAGAACTCCGAAAGCGAAACGCGCGGGGATGGGGAACCACCATTATGACCCAGCCGTTCATTCGCACGGAGAGGCGCGGCGGTTACACCTTTTCGATAACGGGTTCGTCGGCGGAGACCGCCACGGCACGGCGGCCCAGCAGACCCGTCGTCAACGCCGTGCCGAGCAGAATGATGGCGCAGCCGATCGCCATGGTTGCAGTGAACGCTTCGCCAAGGAACAGCGCGCCCCACAGCACGCCGAACGCGGGGATCAGATACAGCACCGTCATCGTTCGTGCCGGCCCGATATGTGCGATCAGCCGGAAGAACATGACATAGGCCACCGCCGTGCACAGCACCGCCAACGCCAGCGCTGCCAGCCAAGCTGGCGCATGTGGCGTGCGGGTGGGCCACAGCCACAGTGTGGTCGGTGTCAGCAGTAGGGCCGCGACGATCTGGCTGCCGGCTGCCACCACCAGCGGCGAGACGCCGCCGAGTCGCTGCCGGGTGTAGTTCACCGAATAGCCGTACAGCACGGTAGCGCCGACACAGGCCGCCAGCGCCCAGCCGGCAC
>JBAPPP010000593.1:0-15790 GCA_049280175.1 Rhodanobacter sp. | reverse complement strand
GAAAAGCCGGCCATTGGCCTGGCGCTATCCGGTGGTGGCGTGCGCAGCGCCACGTTCTGTCTCGGCCTGCTGCGGGCGCTGGCTAAAAACGGCGTACTGCATCGCTTCGACTACCTGTCGACGGTATCCGGAGGCGGCTACACCGGCTCCGCGTTTGGACGTCTGTTCAGTCCCAAGGTGAGCCCCGCCGACGTCGAGAAAGGACTGGCCGACGACGGGTCGCTGCTGCTCTGGTGGTTGCGCAGCAATGGGCGATATCTCGTTCCCGCTGGTGCGCGCGATCTGCTGCAGACGTGGGCCAGTCAACTGCGTGGCTTCATCGCGACGCAGTTCGAGGTGACCACGCTGCTGGGGCTGTTGTCATGCCTGATCGTCCTACCCCACATGCTGGGCCACCGATGGGACGCCTCATCGGTACTGCTGCTGCAAAGCTCCCTGTGGTGGGTGTTGATGTCCGTAGCCGCCTGGATGGCGATCGTCATGGCTTTCGTCTACTGGTGGTCGCGCGACCCCGGAGATGGCTCCGGCTGGGGTGATTTCGTGATCTGCGTGAGCACATCGGTGATGGCCGTCTATCTGCTCGGTCCGGTCCTGGTCACGACCGATGGTGGCCAAGGAAAAACTGTGATGGTGGTGCTCGGCAGCATCCTGCTGGCCGTGCCGGTGGCCAGGATATGGCTGCTGATACGCGGCACGAAGCCGGCTCAGGACCGGGTCCGCTACACGATCGAACTCAGCACCGCACTGAAATATGTCCTGCTTTTTTTCGCCCTGGGCATGGCTGACCTGGTCAGCTGGTTTCTGGCGGACCAGGTCGGACAAGGTGCAGTGCACAGCTCGGTGCTGACCAGCGCCGGACTCGCTGCCATGCTGGTCGCCGTCGCCCGGTTTGCACTGCCGATGCTGCAATCGCGCGTGGGCAAGACCAGCCTGGCGCAGCTCCCGCTAGCCCTGATGGCGAACCTGTGTGGCCTGATCCTGATCGCGCTGCTGGTGTTGTTCTGGCTCAGCGCATTGCAGTACTTCGTGTTTGTCGTGCGGCTTTCGGCCATCAATACGTGGATGCACTGGCTGACTGCCATCTTTCCGGGCATCACGCACGTATCGGCGGCCGATACATGGCTGCGCTGGCTGACGGTGGCGATCCCTTGTCTTGCCTACGTCTGCCTGACGGGCAGCAATCTGCAGCTGATCAATCGCTCGTCGCTGCATTCGTTCTACCGCTCGCGGATCGCCCGTACCTACGTCGCTGTCGGCAACAGTCCAGACGCCAAAAAGAGAGAGGGGCCGACTCGCTTCCAGGTATCGCCGCTGGCACCGAAGAGCCCCGGCAACGCCGACAAGGTAAGGAAGCTCACGGAACTGCTGGATGGCGACGACATCGATTTGCCCAGCTATGTCCCGCACGCCTATGGAGGGCCGATCCACCTGATCAACTGCTGCATCAACCAGACCATCGACGATCGCACCGATAGCTACAATGCCGACCGCAAAGGCATCTACCTGACCGTGAGTTCACTCGGACTGGAGACCGGCACCAAGTTGCCGCAACTGCACGAACCGGGGGCCAATCCACTCAAGGACAATACGCTGTCGGAATGGATAGCGATCTCCGGAGCTGCCGCCGGTTCGGGCATGGGCTCGCTGACCCGTACCGGCACCGCGGCGATGTTTTTCCTCAGCGGCTTCCGCCTCGGTTACTGGTGGCGCAACCGGCTCAACATGAAGAACTTCTGGTGGTCGCACCTGGGCAAGTCGCGTGCCGCCATGCAGGAAATGCTGGCCCGCTTTCCTGGACTGCAGAGCCCGGTGTGGTATCTGTCCGATGGCGGTCACTTCGACAATAGCGGCGTCTACAGCCTGCTGAAACGGGAGCTGGGGCTGATTGTGCTGGCCGATTGCGGCGCGGACCCAGCCTACGTGTTCGCCGACATGGAAAACCTCATCCGCAAGGCACGCATCGACCTGGATACGACGATCGATTTCATCGACCCGGACAGTCTTCCGATCGGCATCGGCGAAGCGCTTTGCGATCGCTTCGGTACGCCCGACAGCATCATGCCCAGTCCTGGCAATCAGCATCTGCTGCTGGCCCGCATCACTTATCCGAGTGGTGCATCAGGCTGCCTGCTGGTGGTCAAACCTCGCCTGTACTGCGAACTGCCATTGGATGTCGCCGGCTATGCCGACCGCCATCGCGACTTTCCGCAACAGAGCACGGCCGAGCAGTTCTTCGACGAGTCGCAATGGGAAAGCTACTGCCAGCTTGGCGAAGTGCTTGGCATGTCGATCGACGCACGCTTGCTGAACATGCTTCCTTCGCTGGCCGCAAACGGTGCGATCACCCGTTCGAGTGCGGTCTCGGACGAAGATCAGAAAAGCACACTCACGCGACGCCAGCGTGTCGGCGCGACGATTGGCGCCTCACTCAGCTTTGGCGCACTGGCCACCGTCGCGGTGACTGGCTGGCAAGCCTGGGAATCGCAACTCCAGCAAAGCCAGAACGGCAAGCAACAGCTCAATGCGACGCAACGCGATGCCGACACCTTGCAGACTGTGCTTGAAGCGAACGCGCCGTATAACGCACAGATGCACGTCAAACTCTACGCGTTGCTGCAGGAGTTCGAGAACGCTCAAAACTCCGAGGCTACGGCGCTGGCGATGAACCAGCTGGCCGACACCCTGAATCGAGCCTGTGGCCAACTAGATAAAAACAATCCACTCATCGATCGCTGTCTGACGGATTATTCCGCCTTGCGCGCCGCTGTGACAGCTCCATCGGCCTGGAAAAAGTCCATGCAGGATTACCTGGATGCGACGCCGAATTCGATCTTCCCCGTCACCGGTTGGTTCCAATCGATCGGACCCAAGCTGCCAGGGAGTATCGCCGAGACATCCAGCGTGCCTACAGCGCCAGGCGCGCCTGCTCCAGCCACAACTCAGGTCATGAACAGTGTGGCTGCGGAAGTGAGCGAGCCACCGCCACCGCCGCCACCGCCCGAACCCGTGACAGAAAACGCACCGCCACCGCCGCCAGAACGCGCGACAGAAAGCGCGCCGGCGGCAGCTGCGCCAACCCAGGCCGCGCTCGACACGATCACCCAGGCCTGCAAGGGAGCGTCGCTTGCGCAGCCCCAGCAGCTCATCGTCTACACACACATCTACAGCAATACCCAACTCGAGACAGCCACCAACCTGCTTCAACAGTTCGGCAAGTTCGGACTGACGACACCCAGCATCGAAAACGTTTCCACGACGGCCGCACGCAAAGGCCGCGGAGCGCTCGCGGCGTGGAACAAACCGGTATTCCTCTACAGCAGCTACAACGATCAGGCGCAAACCTGTGCGCGCTCATTGGCCACCTGGCTGGGTGCTCAGGCGGCCTTCCATGGTGCGATACCCACTGCGATACCGTTGCACATGCGACTGCACGGCGACCCCAATGTGATTGAATTCTGGATCCCGAATCCTGGCAACCCATCATCGCCTTGAGCACGCTCCAGCGGGCGTAGCTCATTGAAACGCGAACGAACTTCACCCCGCGTCGACCACCGAAAATCTAAAAGAATCATTGTCATTCCTGCCTTCGCAGGAATTCCGCAGAAAGGCACCCAAAGAACGGGATCTGCACGAGCTCTTGTGGGAGCGACTTCAGTCGCGATTGCTGGAGAGGCCGCCGAAGTGCAGTCGCGACTGAAGTCGCTCCCACAGGTTTTCGCGCTCGTATGCGCTACTTCGCCTGTCAGAAATCAGCTGGGCCTTGTTGCTGGCGACTCCGGCCATGGCAGATTCCGAGCGTGCCTCCCCATCGATCCCGAGCACTCAACACGTGAACGAAGAAGTCGCCTATCCCCGCTTCGCCAGCCGTGGCCGCACGTTCGTCTATGTATTGCCATGTCGCGATGAGGACATCCTCAAGGTGGGCTTCTCGCGCGACCCGCTGGACCGGATGCGTACGCTGCATCCGCGCTTCTTCGATTTCTTCGATCTCGAGCGAGCCTTGCTGATCGAGACCGATCACCTGCGCGATGCCCGCCGCATCGAGCGGCTCTTTATCACCACCTTTGCCGACTACCAGGCACCTGCGCCACTGGTCGTGCCGCGCGCAGCCGCCGGCTACACCGAGTGGTATCGCGGCATTCATCCGATGGTAAGCGCGCTGGCCCGCAGCGAATGCGAGCAGTCCGCGCTAACCCTGCACGCTCCACTATCCCATTGGCTGCGCGACCGCTTCGGCGAGTGGAGCGACCGGCTGTTCGACTGGTCCGCTCGAATACTCGAGATGATCGAGTACGAGCGCTTCAACGTTCCGCTGGAGGAGAAGAGCCAGCGCGGCGAACAGGCGTTGGGCCATGTGCTCGACGCCTACGTGGCCCTGGGTATCGATGTGCAGCCGCTGGTGCCACGTGCAGTGTGGGGTTGGTACCAGAGTCAGCGCGCGCTCGCATTCGGCGACCCCATGCCGAAACGCTAACCGCGCCCGGGCCGCGTTCTGGACGATGATGCAAAGTGACCCTGCCCCCGGAGGCAAGGTAACTTTTCCCACGCCGTGACGAAGAACCAGAGTAATCAATACACACCCATGTATCCGCCCTGCCCTGCGTATCGGCTGGAGAACCCTCGTGATGACAACCCGTTCGTTTTGGACATTCCTGCTCGGCGCATTGCCGCTGTTCGCCATCAGTGACACCGGCCGCGCGCAACCCCTGCCTGCACCAGCACATCTCGTGGTCGTCGAGCTTTTCCAGAGCCAGGGCTGCTCATCATGTCCGCCAGCGGAGGCCAATCTCAATGCGATCGCGGGACAACCGAACATCCTTGCGCTGTCCTTCGGTGTCACCTACTGGGACAGCCTCGGATGGAAAGATACGTTCGCCACCGAGGCCTACACCGACCGGCAATGGGCGTATGCGAAACATCGCAAGCGCGACAATGTGTGGACGCCGCAAGTCTACGTGAACGGTCACGCGGACTTGGTCGGCGACGATCGCACCCAGCTCGACCAGGCCATCGCTCACGCGAGTTCAGAGGGGCCGCAACTGTCCTGGGAGAAAGACCAGCTGCGGGTGAGCGCTGGCAAACCCGCGGCCACCTGCGACGTGTGGCTGGTACGTTACGACCCGCGAACGATCAACGTCGCGATCGGCGCAGGCGAGAACGGCGGCCGCACGCTGCCGCATCGCAATGTAGTGCGCGAACTCGTGCATCTGGGCACCTGGGATGGAAGCCCACACTCGTTCGCCGTGCCTCCCTCTGCGCTGAAAGGCCTCTCGACCGCCGCGCTGGTTCAAGTCACAGCGGGTGGCGATATCCTCGGCGCATCCATGGACTCCGCTGCGCGCTGACGAATCACCCACTCCCCGCGGCGAAATTCAAGCAGCCACCTGCTTCGATCAAGTCCGCGACAGCTTGATCATGATGCGGTCTCAAGTGCCTTGTCGGTTTGGCGAGCACGATCGTCGTCCGAAGGGTAGTGATACCAGGACTCGTGCGGTGAAGGCTGCTTGCACGCCAGGCATTGCGTTTTTGCCCAGAAGTGCCCGCACCCCGGGCAACAGCCTGCGGTCCAGAACGTGTTCCATACCGTTCGGCAACCCGCGCCCGGCTCACTGGGCGCGCAATACCAGCGGCTATCGCCGCTTGGCTCCCACTGGCATCGCGGGCAATAAATGTGTGCTTGCGGTTCCATGAGATGTCACTGGCCTCGTCCCGAGGCGAATCATAAGTACTTTCGCGCCACGCGGGGGCTCGTCACCCACCCCGCTCTTCTGATTCGGAACGACCATGGTGCGCTGGGTCGAATGTCTCACCAGTCATTCATAACCATCAGGGGCGAAGCCGTCATACTGTGAGGTTGCCATGCCATGACAGCGTGACCCTATGCACATCGGTATCGATTTCGGCACCAGCTACTCGGCCGCCGCGGCCATCATCGACGGTGAGTTGACCTTGGTGCGTTTCGGCGACGCCGAGCAGTTCCGCACGGCGGTGTTTTTCCCCGAGCTGGTGCCGGATCCCAACGCGTTTGAATTGACTCCCGCACTGGAAGCGCAACTTGAGAACCAGTTGCGGCTGGCCAGAACCGGCGAGCGCCAGCAGGCCGCGGCCGCTACGGCCCGGGGACAGGCACCGGTGTTACGCAGCGAAGGCGAGCTGCGCCGCGAAGCGCTGCGCGTGGTACGCCGGCAGTGGATGGAAGATCAGACGCGCGCCGCCACCGCTTCGGTCGCCAGTTTCCAGCACGCGCTGTTCGGCGAGGAAGCGGTGGAAGGCTATCTGGAGAGTGGCGGCGGCAATCTGATCGAGTCGCCGAAGTCGATGTTTGGCTATCGGCTCGATCCGCAGGTGCGCAAGGTGATCGTGCATATCGCCACGCATATCATCGAGCACATCCGCCTCACTGCCAGCCGCCAGTTTGGTGTGCCCGTGCGTGGCGCGGTAATCGGGAGGCCGGTGGAATTTCGCAGCTCCATGGGCGAGCAAGGCTCGCTGCAGGCGATCGAGATCCTGCGCGAAGCGGCCGCCGTGGCTGGCTTCGACAGTGTGACGTTTCTGGAAGAACCCGCCGCCGCCGCGATGCATTACCACAAGAGTCTGCAGCAACGGCAGTTCGCGCTGGTCGTCGACATCGGTGGTGGCACCACCGACGTGGCCCATGCTCAACTCGGCGGCGGCGAAGCGCCACGCATTGCGCGCAGCTGGGGCCTGCCCAAGGGCGGCACCGACCTCGACGTCAGCGTCAGCCTGCACAGCTTCATGCCGCAGCTGGGCAAGGATCAGATCAGCATGCCGGCGCACCGGTTCGTGGATGCGGCCAGCGTGCACAACCTGCCCAAGCAGCGCGAGTTTCGCCAGCAGAACTATCGCCTCGTCGACGAACCCTACGGCTCGCGCCTGCGCGCGCTGCAGGAGCCTGGAGCGACGACGCGTCTCAACCAGGCAGCGGAGCGCAGCAAGATCACCCTGAGCACGTCAGCCAGCCACCGCGCCGAACTGGACTTCATCGAGCACGGCCTCGCAGTCGAACTCGACAGCGATGATTTCCACGCCGCCATCGAAACATTTCTCGGCCAGATGGAACGCACCCTGGCGACCGTACGCAGCGATCTCGACGCACTCCCCGCCAGCATCTTCCTCACCGGCGGCACCTCGCGCTCACCGCAAGTCAGCAACCGCGTGCAAGCCTGCTTCCCCGAGATTCCGCTGGTGCATGGCGACCCCTCGCTGGGCGTGGTGTCGGGCCTTGCGGTAGCGGCCCACGAGGTCGATCGCTAAGCGCAGCTGGATTGACGTTCGCGCCGGCCCCCTCGTTTTAGTCACGGAAACATGGCTCTTCCGGTTATTGTGCGTCCTAATACCTCGACGCCCGGCCGGGACCAACCATGCAAGGACGAATGATGCGAATCCGACGCAAGAACGTCACGACGACTTTGGTAGTTCTTCTAGGAAGCTTGCTGATCGGGTGCTCACACCCCGAACCCACTCCATCGTCCACCTCGTCGGCGTCCCATCCTTCATCCCCGCTTCCTGCCGTGCCAACCGTTCCACCTACAGCCGTCCAGTTGGAACGATCCGCCATCGCATGCATGCGCAGCCAGGACATGCCGTGCGCTGAAGCCGCCTGGACCAGCTACATCCAGCTTCGGCCCACCGATGCAAAAGCCATTGCCAACCTGGGCTTCGCGCTCAACAAGGAAGGCAATGACCAAGCGGCGATCGTTCAGTTCAGCAAAGCGATCGACCTGGGCCAGGGCACCTACGATTTATTCGGCATGTACGCCGACAGTCTCGGTAAGGTGGGTCGCGTCGATGACGCGATCGACTGGTCATACAAGACCCTGAAGCTGGTTCCCTCCCTCGTCGATATCCGAGGCCAGCTCGCCAAGCTGCTGGTTCTTAAAAAGCGCTACTACGAGGCGCTGACTCTTTTGGCGGAATTCGACGAATATCTGGATTCACGCGGGCAGCGGCCGTATTTCAGTGGTGAGCGCATCGCCATTGAATCCGCCCTGCAGAACAGCGGCCAGGCGCGGGCTGCCGATGCGGCTTCGTTGCGGCTGGTCAAGCTCGGCGATCAGTTCTACGCCCCGGTCAACGTTGGTGACTCGAGCACCCAAGCGTTCGTGGTGGATACCGGCGCATCGGAAGTTGTACTCAACGACAACTTTCTGGTCACTTCGAAAGCCAGATACACCATAGCCCGGATTCATTCCTCCGCCCGGACCGCCGATGGCCGCCTCGTGGATGCCAAGCTGGTCGTCATCGACCACATGCTGGTAGGGCCGTTCGAACTCGACAACGTCAACGCGATGGTCTGTGCCACCTGCTCTTTGCTGCTAGGCGAGAACGCCTTGTCAAAATTCGACTTGAACACCTCCCAAGTCCAAGGTGTCGACATCCTCACATTGACTGCGCATCACCACACCTGATTGTCCGGCAAGGGGCCATTGCCCCCGATCAACCGGCATTCGTCCACGTCGACTCAATGTCGGTTTTCACGGCGTCATCAACGGCGTCCGTGGAAACCCCCAGCATGTCGTGGACGCGGCCGTGGCGCATGCCTGCGAAATCACCGTCGTGGCGAAATGTCGCCGTCCAGTTGACGCGACCCGCGCTCGCCGGCTGGTAGTCCGCCTCGTAGGTGAAGCCGTTGCTGGTCTTGCCGGAGACATTGCTCATGGCTAAAGCCTCATGGCGTGGTGGAGTCGCCAGCATAGGCCTTTGCAACAGCAATAGCGCCTGGTCCCTACGCGACTGGCTTACACACGCCTCGCCATCTCGCGCGTAAGCCAGTCGATGAAGACGCGCACGCGTGGCGAGAGTTGTCGGCTATGGGGATAGAGCAACGAAACGGGTGTCGGCGGCGGTGGATATTCGGCAAGCACATTGACGAGGATGCCGGCTTCGAGGTCGGCGTCGATGTGATAACGCGGCACCTGGATCAGGCCCAGACCGAGCCTGGCCGCAGCGACATAGGTTTCGGCAGCGGCCACGGTGAGCGCTGCGGGTAGAACGACGTTCCGCGGTTCGCCGTCGATCAGGAATTCGAGGGGCAGCGTCGTGCCCGTGGCCGAGGACATGAAGCCGATCGCGACGTGTCCCTTGAGATCGTCGACCGTGGCGGGCGTGCCGTAACGAGCGAGGTAGTCCGGACTCGCACAGGTCACCTCCTCAAGCAACGCGACGCGTCGCCCGACCATCGCGCTGTCTTTCAGATCGCCCACGCGCAGTACGCAATCCACGCCTTCGCGCACCAGATCGACGAGGCGATCGCCCTCGCCCAGATGCAGTTGCAGATCCGGATACTCCGCCAGAAACGCAGGCAATGCCGGCAGCACGAAATGACGCGCCAGCGTGCCGTGAACATCCACCCTCAGCAGCCCACGCGGTTTCGCCTGACTGAATACAGCTTCGGCATCTTCCACTTCGCCAAGGATGGCGACGCAACGTTTGTAGAACGCCTCACCGTCCAGGGTCGATCGAACGTGGCGCGTGGTTCGCTGAAGCAGTCTTACGCCCAGCCGCTGCTCCAGTTCCTTGATCACCTGGGTGGCCGTCGAGCGAGGCAGCTCCAGATCCTGCGCGGCCTGCGTGAAGCTTTGCCGCTCCACGATTCGCGTAAACAACCGCATGACGTCCAGCCGGTCCATTTGCGACCCCCATTGTTCGTTCACAACGAATAGTGTTCGCAATTTAGCAGAGATTATTTACTCACGGCGAAAGCCTAAAGTCTCTCCACACACACCGGCATAGGGCCGGTCGGAGACATCACATGAGCAAGCAGAATGAGCAAGTCGCCCTCGTTACCGGCGCATCCCGCGGCATTGGTGCTGCTATCGCGCAGCGTCTGGCCCGCGACGGATTCACCGTCATCGTCAACTACACGGAAAGCGCGGAGCCGGCTGAAGCGCTGGTCCGCACCATTCAACAGGCTGGTGGCCAGGCATTGGCCGCGAAGGCCGATGTGAGCAGCCCGACGGACGTCCGCCGCCTGTTCGATGCTGCGGAAACGGCTTTCGGTGGCGTCGACGTGCTGGTGAACAATGCCGGCATCATGAGCCTGGCGAACGTAGCCGACGTGGATGACGCGTCGTTCGATCGCCAGATCGCGGTGAACCTGAAAGGCACCTTCAACACGCTGCGAGAAGCCGCCACACGACTGCGCAGCGGTGGCCGTATCGTGAACTTCTCATCCAGCGTCGTCGCGTTGCTGCAGCCCGGCTACGCGGTCTATGCCGCCACGAAGGCCGGCGTCGAAGCGATGACCAGCGTGTTCGCCAAGGAGCTGCGTGGACGCAACATCACGGTCAACGCGATTGCACCGGGCCCTACGGCCACCGATCTTTTCCTCAAGGGCAAGTCGGAAGAACTGGTTGACCGCCTTTCCAAACTGGCTCCGCTGGAGCGCCTTGGTCAGCCCGAAGACATCGCCAACACGGTCGCCTTCCTCGCCGGCCCCGACGCTGGTTGGATCAACGGCCAGGTGCTGCGGGCCAATGGCGGAATCATCTGAACCCTTCACGCCGCATCACGGATGCGGCGCTCACTCGAAGCAGAGGAACCCCATCATGAAACAGGTCATCGTCATCACCGGCGCATCCAGTGGTTTCGGCGCGCTCGCCGCTCGCGCACTCGCCCACGCCGGGCACACGGTCTACGCCAGCATGCGCGAAACCACCGGCCGCAACGCGCCGCAAGTCGAAGAAGTGAACAAGTACGCTGCGGAACACAGCGTCGATCTGCGCGCCGTCGAGCTGGACGTTGCCAGCGAAGCCTCGGCTGAGGCCGGCATCCAGGAGATTCTTGCGGAGAGCGGACGTCTGGACGTCGTTATCCACAACGCTGGCCACATGTCGTTTGGCCCGGCCGAGGCGTTCACGCCGGAACAGTTTGCCCAGCTCTACGACATCAACGTGCTCAGCACCCAGCGCGTCAATCGCGCTGCTCTGCCACACATGCGCCAACAGGGTTGCGGACTCGTGGTGTGGGTATCGAGCAGCAGCACGCGTGGTGGTACGCCGCCTTACCTCTCGCCGTATTTCGCGGCGAAGGCGGCGATGGATTCACTCGCCGTCAGCTACGCCAGCGAACTCACGCGCTGGGGTATCGAGACCTCGATCATCGTGCCGGGCGCGTTCACCAAAGGCACCAACCACTTCGCACATTCGGGTTCGCCGTCAGACAAGGATCGCGCCGCCGAATACGACAACGGACCTTATGCCGGTGTCCCGGATCAGGCGCTCAAAGGTCTCGCCGCGCTTGAACCGGCCGATGCCGACGCGAAGTCAGTCGCCGATGCCATCGTAAAAGTCGTCGACATGCCGTTCGGCAAGCGTCCGTTCCGCACGCATATCGACCCCTCCGAAGATGGCGCGGAAATCGTCAACGGCGTCGCCGATCGCGTGCGCGCAGAGATGTTCCGTCGCATTGGTCTTGAGGATCTGCTGCATCCACGGGTGAATGCGATTTCGGCGAGCTGAAGCAGCACGACACTTGTTGAACTGGGGCGGCAAGGGAACCTTGCCGCCTTGTTCCCGTCTTTGACCACGCGTCATGCGCATGGTCATGCATGACAGAAACTGCGCAGCGCTATATCGCTGGCGAGCAAATCACGATCAGCGTAAACGAACCCCGGTCATGCTCGACAAGACGCCGTCGCGACGAATCAGGCCGTGATAGAGCGCCGCACTCATATGCGCCAGAAAAGTCAGAAACAGCAGCACGGCCAACCAGGCATGCGCGTGACGCAACACGGCGAACGCTGTGGGGCTTACTGGGAAGATCGATGGGAGACGCAGCGATTCGCTCAACATCACCGGATAGCCGCCGGCCGAGAGCATGGCCCAGCCGATCAATGGCAAGGCGAACATCAGGGCGTACAGCAGCCAGTGAGAGGCCAATGCCGCCACCTTCTGCAACGGCGGCAGATCCGTCGGCAGTGGCGGCGGGGGATGGCGCAAACGCACTGCCAGTCGAATTACCGCCAGGATCAGAATGGCGATGCCCAGTGGCTTGTGGATGCGGATCAGCCAGTCGTGACGTTCGGATACCGACGCCACCATGCCGACGCCGATGAACAACATGGTCAGGATCAAGGCCGCCATTAGCCAATGCAGCACGCGCGCGGCCAGTGTGAATTGGGCAGAAGTGGAGTTCATGGCTTGGTCTCCAGCTTCGGAAGCGCGGCGGCGGTGCCCGGCAAGTGGGCTTCCTCGCTGGTGCGACGCAGATAGGAGGTGGCATACGCCGCCGAGCGGGCGGGCAATAGCGGATCGTCCGAAGCTTCAATGCCGGCCGGAAGCACGAGTGGGTCGTAATTGATGTCGCGACAGGGGCCACTTTCCTGCGGCTGGGTGCTTTCAAGCACCAGCGTCCCGGCATCGATGTCGCGACGGTCGGACGGCCACGCTTTCGTCGCGTCATTGGTGGGGTCACCCGGATTGGCGAGCGTCACCAGCAGATGCCAGCGCAGCGGACCCTGGGCAAGGCGGTGAGTCAGGTCAGCGTCCAGATAATCCGTGCCGCTAGGCGTGGCCGCATCACCTGCGGCATCGGTGGACTCCGGCTGCATGCGCCAGCGCACCGGGTGACGGACGCCATTGGCATCGACGAAGACAAACGCATTCAGGCTCAAATAGCCCTCGGTAGCAAAGCTCGCCGAGGGCTTGGCCGTCTTTACCCAGGCAAGGAACGCCCCGGTTTCAGGGTGCGCAGCGAAGAATGCGCCCACTTTCGCCGCATCCGGCTTGCCCGTGGCCGGATCGGGCTGTTGAGCTTTCAGCAGCTCATAGAAAGCTTGCGGCGTGGTGACCGGAAAGACCGGCATGCTGTTCATGCCCGTTCGCCATTGCTGCCCGTTGGCCAGTGCAAAGCGCAACGCCATGCTGCGAATCGGTGCGCTGCTGTCCGACCCATAAGGATCGCCAATGGGAACCGCAAAGCGACCCACTACCGGTGTGCGACCGGGCGCGAACACCTGAGCGTCAGAGTAGGTCTGCGCCTGGCCACTGCTCTGGAAATAACCCGTCACGCAGACGCCCTTGGCATGGTTGCGGCGATAGCCCGGAAACACGCCTGCATTGGCCTGCAACTGATTCACCAGGCGCGCAGGCGTCAACCGCTGCGGTGACAGCCAGCCAGCGACATAGCCGAAGGCGACGACGGTAATCGCTACCAGTGCCCCGATGACTGCGAATCGCCCGATAACGCTGGGCCAGCTGAGGCTGGCAGGCCTTGTCGACGGTGTGGGGACCAAGGGTTCGTTCATGGAATCGCCTCCCGGCCAGTCAGGCCCCTATGTCAGCTAATGATGTCATCAACATCATTAGCTGGACGTTGTCGGTGCGAGCCCCTTGGTGGACAGCCGCTTGCTTATCGGGGTACGCGCAGTATCGACTCGCGCAAAGCAGCCTCGTGCTGAATTTCGTCCAGGCAGGCCGTCCCTTCGGAGTCCGATGCGCCGTGTCCCGGGCGATGCATGCCCGTCGGCGATATCGTGACGTCCGCCATACCATCCTTGTTGCCATTGACGTCGGTAGAGGCGTTGGTGCTCATGGTTCGGCCCTTAAGATTTTCCGCATCATACTGATTATTGATTTGTGCGAAATAGGCCAGGGTTTCGGTCTGTCGGAGTGATGACGAGATCATTGCTCGGCACCGCACCTTTCCGCCAACCTGCCGCGCTGACCCGATATGCACGATCAAACCTTTACGGCCTTCACTCGAACTTCCACGAAGACAGCGTAGCGTCAATGAACTTGGGTCAATGAAGCGTCCCAACTTCCAGGGTTCGCGCTACCCGTTCCGGGTCAGCGCAACTCATTCGAGCGCCATCTCGCCGAAGGAGAAATGCATGAAGATCCTCATGGTACTTACCTCCCACGACATCCTGGGAAACACCGGTCGGAAAACCGGCTTTTGGCTGGAAGAATTTGCCGCCCCTTACTATGTTTTTACCGATGCGGGGGTCGACGTGACGGTGGCTTCGCCAAAGGGCGGCCAGCCTCCCATCGATCCCAAAAGTGACGATCCCGACAATCAAACGCCTGCGCAAACGCGCTTCAAGGCGGACAAGGCGGCGATGGCGGTATTGGCCAACACCGTTCGCCTGGATTCCGTCTCGTCCAAGGATTTCGACACGGTGTTTTATTCCGGCGGTCATGGTCCGATGTGGGACCTTGCGGAAGATCCTGTTTCCATCAAATTGATCGAATCGTTTTACGACAGCGGCAAACCTGTCGCCGCGGTCTGTCACGCGCCCGGTGTGCTGCGCCACGTCATGTACAAAGGAGAGCCCATCGTCAAAGGAAAACGCGTCACGGGTTTCACCAACACCGAAGAGGAGGCAGTCCATCTGACCAAAGTGGTGCCGTTCCTGGTCGAAGATGAGTTGCGGCGTCTCGGTGGATTGTTTGAAAAGAAAGATGACTGGCAAAGCTTTGCCATCATCGATGGACGTCTTATCACGGGCCAGAATCCGGCCTCCTCCACCGAGACTGCCAAGGCGCTGCTCAGCATCATGAAATGATGGGTTCAACTGCAACGCAGCAACCTCCTGGATTGCTGACGTTGCCAGGAGGCCGCGTCGTCTTCCCAACGAACAAGGATGAGCTAGCGCGTAGGTTGGGGTGAGCGCCGGCGATGCCCAACATTCCCGCAGCACCACGTTGGGCATCGCTGGCGCTCACCCCAACCTACGCCGCTAAAGAATGGCGTGCGCCGCAAATTGCGCCGGCCTCCGTTGCCACGCGCCTTAAGCCTCTGCAGGGTGTGCCAACGCGAAATCGATCGCCGCACACACCGCTGCTACCTGGGCGGCGTTGCACTGCTCAGCCGTGGCACGCGGGCTGTCCGGATAGACCTCGGTGGTGGTCTTGTAGGGAGCATCGGTGACGCTTCCGCAGAGGCCGAGCTTGGCGAGCGCGTACTCGATGACACCGGGTGAGACCATGGGCGAACCGATGATCTCGCCGCGGCCATCGGGCGGCGCAATGTGGGTGACTTTCGCCACCGCCTCGATGATGGCTCGCTGAAATTCAGGTTGTGGATGCGCACTGTCGTCGACCAGATAGAAGCCGTCGGGCACTTCACCAGGTTCGTAATCCACGGCATCCCGGGCAGCCAGCGCCGGGCGAAACTCCGACTCGTCGCTATCGGTCGTTTCATGCAGGTCTATATGCACGAGCACGCGATCGCGGAAGGGCGCAATAAGCCGCATGAGGGCCGCCGATTCCTGCGCCGGGCTGTTCTCGCGGAACGACCGGTTCGGGTCCAACGCACTCGCGTTCCAGCGATGAATCCGCTCGTAAGCCCAGGGACTGATGCAAGGCGCGACGATGAGATTGACGCGACCGGCATAGCTTGCCGCTTGCTTCTGGACGAATTGCAGCGCGCCGTGCACGCCACTCGTTTCATAGCCATGCACACCGCCCGTCACCAGCACAATGGGAAGCTCGTCGCGCCAGTCGCGGCTCTTGATCGCGAACAACGGGTAGCTGTCGGGGCGGTAGTCAAGACGGCCGTATTCCGACACATCGAAACGCGAGCGCAGGGTATCGATCACGCTCAGTACCTCCATGGCGTAACTGCGCTTGATGGTCTGCCGCGATCGCCATTCCGCTACTTCCGCTTCGCCCCAGGGCCGTCCGGGTGTGCCGATGAGATGGGGGTTTGGGGTCATCATCGCGTTGCTCGCTTCGTTGTGGCATCGGGAGTAGCGAAATACTTTAGCACCGGACTGAAACGTCATCGTAACGCGCAGGTTGGGGTGAGCGTCAGCAAACCCCAACCT
>JBAPPP010000592.1:0-6462 GCA_049280175.1 Rhodanobacter sp. | reverse complement strand
CCCTCCCATGCGACCGCAGGGAGTCCCTTCTTCGGGGCAAGCAGGGGAGGGAGCACTTCGAGACCAGGTGGGAGCGCTCCCTAGGGCGTACTTCAACCCTGCGGCGGCGCCGTCAATTCCTGCGCGTTGAGGTAGCCGTGATGGTGGCGGTCGAGCATGTGGAACTGGTGGCGCAGATTGTCCTGGAACTCTTTCAGTGTGATGGGCTTGCCGCGGCCACCGGGTAGTTCGCTCGGTTCCAGCACGCCATCGTGGTCGGTGTCCATGCGGTCGAAGCCCTGGCTCATGTACGCCACGTATTCGGCTTCGCTAACCTTGCCGTCGCCATTTGTGTCGAACAGCTTGAGATATTCGGCCGGCGTGTTCTGCGCGAGTGCGGCCAGAGGCATGCACAGCGCCGCTGCGATGACGAGGCGACGCATCAACGGCTGCTGCCATGGATACCGATGAATTGCAGGAACTCGGCGCGGGTACGTGCATCGTCGCGGAATGCGCCAAGCATCTGGCTGGTGATCATCGACACGCCGCGCTTGTGCACGCCGCGGGTGGTCATGCATTCGTGACTGGCGTCGATCACCACCGCCACACCGGCGGGATTCAGGGTTTCCTGGATGCACTGGGCGATCTGTGCGGTGAGTTTTTCCTGCACCTGGAAGCGTCGCGCGTAACCCTCCACGACGCGGGCCAGCTTGCTGATGCCAACGACCCGATTGGTCGGCATGTAACCCACATGCGCGCGGCCGATGATGGGTGCCATGTGGTGTTCGCAATGGCTCTCGAATTCGATATCGCGCAGGACCACCATCTCGTCGTAGCCGGCCACTTCCTTGAACGTGCGGCGCAGATAGTCAGCCGGGTCCGTTTCGTAGCCGGAGAACCAGTCGCGGTAAGCTTTCACTACCCGCTTGGGAGTGTCTAACAGGCCTTCGCGCTGCGGGTCCTCGCCCGACCAGCGCAGTAGCGTGCGCACGGCCTCCTCGGCTTGTTCCTGGGTGACGCCGGTATCCGGTGACTGCTTGCTCATGGGAGTCCTTGGGGATCAGACAGACGCGTAGTGTAACGGTCGTACCCGTCGAGGTAATGCCGTGCCGTCGGGCCGGGTGACGTCGGCGTCTTCAGCTTGACGGTGGCCCGGGCGTCGAACGGCTGGTGAAGAAGCGTCGCTCCAGCGCATCGAAAGCGAAACTCACCAGCAGCGCGGCAGTTGCGCCCAAGGTGACCTCGCCCAGCCGAAACAAGGCGATCTCCCAGAACCCACCGCTGTGCGGCACCAGCATGATGATCGTCGTGGTGGTGCCGCTGATGCGGCCAGCTGCGCCCAGGTTGAAGGCCGAGCAGAGCATCATGCCCACGATGACCGCCAGCACATAGGCCAGATAGTGGTACTGGCCAAGCGTCGTGGGGTCCATGCCGATCAGGCCGCCAACCAGGCCACCGATCAAGCCGCCGAAGATCGCGCCGATGAACTGATCGCGAGAGGAATTGCGCACGTCCACGTAGTTGGTCTGGCTTACCGAGATGGCGGTGATGGCGGCCCAGAATCCCTGTCCGAGACCCAATTCAAGGGCGGCGAAGTAGCCCAGGCTCGCGGCCATCACGGCACGCAGCGCGTGCGTCAAGCCGACGAGCAAGCGGGCGCGCGCCGGCAGCGCCTGCCGCAACCGCAGCACTTCGTCAGTCAACAGACTGAGTCGGCGATGGTGTTCGACAAGTGGTCCGGTTGTTTTGTTCACGCTTCCTCGTCTACTCCGGGGTCGGAGTCTGCACCGCTGTCGTCGATCAAGGTATTGCCGAGCAGTTCCGTGGCGTCGTCGCTCGACAGGGATTCCACGCTGCGAAGTTTCTTTTCGATAGTGCGGGTCTTCTTGCCGGCATCACTGATGCTTTTGCTCACCGTGTTGAGCTGCTTTTCCGCCTTTTCCAGCACGAGTCCGAATTTGCCGAATTCGCTCTTCACAGCGCCAAGCAACTTCCACACCTCGCTGCTGCGTTTGGCAATCGCCAGTGTGCGAAAGCCCATTTGCAGGCTGTTGAGGAGCGCACTCAAGGTGGTCGGGCCTGCGACCGTGACGCGATGATCGCGCTGCAGGCTCTCGAACAGACCGGGCCGGCGCAGCACCTCGGCATACAGTCCTTCGGTAGGCAGAAACAGCACGGCGAAATCGGTGGTGTGCGGGGGTGCCACATACTTGGATCGGATGCGCTTGGCTTCTTCGCGCACACGGGCTTCCAGGGCGCGACCCGCTGCTGCTGCCGCATCGGCATCGGCCGCATCCTGGGCATCGAGCAGGCGTTGGTAGTCCTCGACGGGAAACTTCGAATCGATCGGCAGGTAGACGTTTTCGCCATCGGTCTGGCCCGGCATCCGGATCGCGTATTCCACCCGCTCATTGCTGCCAGGCACGGTGATGACGTTCGATGCGTATTGCTCATTGGTCAGCAAGTCCTCCAGCAGGCCGCCGAGCTGAACCTCGCCAAGGATGCCGCGGCGTTTCACATTGGTCAGCACGCGCTTCAGGTCGCCCACGCCGATAGCCAGGTTCTGCATCTCGCCGAGGCCGCGCTGCACCGCCTCCAAACGCTCGGAGACCAGCTGAAACGACTGGCCCAGCCGCGTCTCCAGCGTGCTCTGCAGTTTCTCATCGACGGTGGAGCGCATCTGTTCAAGCTTTGCGGCGTTGTCCTGCTGGATCGCACCGAGCTTGGCTTCCAGCGTGGCGCGAACCTCGCCCATGCGCTTCTCGTTGTCGGCAGTGAGTGCGGCGAGGCGTTGCTGTTGTTGCTCGCCAAAGCGGTTGAGCGAAAGCGTGACTTCCTCACGACTCTTGCGCGCATCCTCGGCCAGCCGCTGCGCCAGCGACTGCAGCCCGTTGTCGGTGCGCTCGGTGAGCAGGTTAAGGCGCTGGCCGAAGCCGTCGATCCGTTCGATCTGCTGTAGCGACATGCCACCGAGCTGTTCGACGACGTGACCGCGGAAACGATCGAAGCCCTGTTGCAACTCCTCGCGACCACTGCGCTGCTCATCGCGCAGCGTACGCTGCAACCGTTCGCCGTCATCCTTCAGCGCGTCGAGCCGGCTGGTAAGGCCGGCATCTGTGCGTGCGCGCAGCAAGGTCATCACTTGCAGCACGACGACCGCCAGCACGGCGACAACAAGAACAACCAACAGCAGTTCGGTGGCAGGCATGGGACGTTCCGCAGGAGACTGGCCGCCAGTTTACGCGCTGGCGTATCAATCGCTGCGACGGGCCGCCGCACGCAGGCGCCGCCGCAGGTAGCGCAAGGTGAGCTGTTCGAGCTGGCGCGGATGCGCCGCAGCGCTGGCGGGAATGGCTCGCTGCAGGCTGCCATCCAGCCAGCCGTCCAGGATCATCGGGTGGATATAGGAGGCACGGCACACCGCCGGCGTATTGCCGAGAATCGCGGCGACCTCCTTCACCGCAGCGGCGAGGGCGACACGTTGCGCGCGTTCGCCGCCTTTCTCCGGCAGCGGGGTTTTTGCGAGCACGCCGGCAGCCTGTACGGTGCCACCCCAGGTGCGGAAATCCTTGGCACTGAAGGTGTCGACGTCATGGCCACAGGCTTCACGCAGGTAGTCGTTGACCTCGCCGGAGTCGATGGGCTGATGCTGGCCGGCGTCGTCCACATACTGGAACAGCCGCTGGCCGGGTAGCTGCTGAATCCGGTGCACGATACGAGCGAGCCGTTTGTCGCTCAGCTCCACCTCGCGCTGTTGACCGCTCTTGCCGCGGAATGCGAAGCGCAACCGGCCACGCTCGGTGCGCACGTGGCGCGAACGCAAGGTGGTGAGGCCGTAACTCTTGTTGTCGCGCGTGTAGCTCTCGTTGCCGATGCGGATGAGTGTCTCGTCGAGCAGCCGCACCAACAGCGCCAGCACCTTTTCGCGTGGCAACCCGGGAAGCCCGAGATCACGGCGCACATGGCGGCGCAGGTTCGGCAGCGCGTCACCAAAGGCCAGCACGCGATCGAACTTGCCGTGATCGCGCAACTCGCGCCAGCGAGGGTGATAGCGATACTGCTTGCGCTGCCGTGCATCGCGACCGGTAGCCTGCAGGTGCCCGCGTGGATTGGCGCAGATCCATACATCGACATAGGCCGGTGGAATCGCGAGCGTGCGGATGCGCTGCAGGTCCTCGCTATCCCTGACGGGTTGGCCATCGGTACCGCGATAGCCGAAGCCGCTGCCGCGGCGCAGCCGACGGATGCCGGGTTGCGCGTCGCTGACGTAGATCAACCCGACCGCGCGCACTTCGCTGCGCAAAACGCGATCGGGATCGTCGGGATCGATGGCCATGCGCCGAGTGTGCCCAGCGCAGGTCAAATCGGCGTGCAGATCAATCCACGCGGCAGTACACCGCCTTCAGGTAGCGCCCTTCCAGCACATCGGTACGGAACGGGTGGTCGGCGCCGGCGCCACTGACCTGTAGCACCTGAATCTCGCGGCCAGCATTGAGTGCCACCCGGCGCAGCATCTCCAGGAAATCCGCTTCGCCGACCAGTCCCGTGCATGAACAGGTCAGCAGCAGGCCACCGCGCGGAATGATGTCCAGCGCCATGCGGTTCATCGCAAAGTATTTTTTCAGCGCCTCCATCACCTTGCTGCGGTCGCGGGTGAGCTTGGCCGGGTCAAGGATCACGGCGTCGTACTGCTCGCCGCGTGCCACGGCAGCACGCACCCAGTCGAAGATGTCGGACTGCTCGAACGTCACCGCGACATTGTTGGCGGCGGCGTTCGCGCGGGCAACTTCCAGGATGCCGGCATCCAGATCCACGCCGACCGCTTCGCGCGCGCCGGCCGCCATCGCATGCACCGCAAAGCCACCGGCGTTGCAGCACAGGTCGAGTACGCGCCGGCCCTTCGCCAGTTCGGCAAAGCGGCGACGGTTGTCGCGCTGGTCGGCGAAGAATCCGGTCTTGTGGCCGGAGCCGGGGGCGGCGTGAAAGCGCAGCCCGTGCTCGTGTACTTCGACGGCTTCAGGGACGTCGCCGGTGCGGCAGTCGAACGACTCCTGCCGCTGCACATGCGATTCGGCAAACCAATAGAGCCGGGCGCCAGGAAAGTGGATGAGCAGCGCGGCGTGGATTGCTTCGCGGAAGCGCCACATGCCGGCGGCGAAGTATTCGATCACCAGGATGTCGGCGTAACGGTCGACGATCAGGCCGGACAGGCCATCGCCTTCGCTGTGGATCACGCGCCAGGCATCGCTGGTGTGGTCGAGCTGCAGCCAATCGCGGCGCAGCTGCACGGCTTGCGCGATGCGTGCGGCAATCCACTCTGCATCGATCGCTTCGGCCTCGTCTGTGCTCAATACGCGTAGCGCGATGCGCGCGTGCCCGTTCCAGAAGCCCCGGCCGACGAAACGACCCTTGGCATCGTGGATCTCGACCACGCTGCCGGGCGGCAGTTTCGTTTCGGGTTTATGCAGCTGCGCCGACCAGACCCACGGGTGACCCGGGGCACGGTCGGATTTCAGGCGGATGACCGGCAAAGTAGCGGCGGGCAGGGTGTTTTCAGGTGAGTTCATCCGCCCATGATAGCCCGCTTGCGCGGATTACCCCCGTGCGCGGGCCCGCGGACAGCGCTCAGCGCAGTTTGAGCACCAGCCATGACAACAGCGCCAGCAGGTTGATGCCCAGCCGCGAAACGCCCGGGCCGGCCACGGCCAGCACGAAGCCCTGGCTGCCGAAATGCCAGTCCAGTGCCAGCTGCGTCGGCAGGTGCAGGGTAGCGAATACATTGACGAAGGCGCCGCAGTGCAGGGCATAGCTGAATATCGGCGTGGCGATCAGCGGCAGTTGCAGCAGCTGTGCCCAGCTCGACATCTGCACGCCGCGCTCGCTGCCGTCGATCAGCTGCACGCCGGCAGCCAGCACAAAGCCGAACAAGGCAAGGCCGATCAGCGCGATGATGCTTTCATGGGTCGAACCCAACGGTAACAACCGCCGCAGCATCACCGCTACGCCGTAGAAGCCACCGGCAATTTCAAGAATGCCGATCAGGCGGAAGAGGATGATGCGCATGCAGGACTCCAATAGCGTGAAATAAACGGGGATTGTAGGAGCGCACCCTGTGCGCGAAACGCCGACCGATGCACCGATCGCGCACCGAGCTGGCTATTCAAGTTCATCCGCCAGCTCGTGCAGGTCGGCGATGTGCTGTTCCCACCAGCGAGATTCGGCGGCAAACGGGAATGCGGCAGGGAACGCCGGGTCGTGCCAGCGCTCCGCGATCCAGCCCGCATAGTGCAGTTGGCGCATGCCGCGCAAAGCGGGTATGAGCGCCAGCTCGGCATGATCGAAATCGCGAAACTGCTGATAGCCCTCGAGCATCGCTTCCATGGCGGCGGTGTCGTTTGCGAGCATCCACAGATCCTGCACCGCCGGCCCGGTGCGTGCGTCATCCAGATCGACGAAGTGCGGGCCGTCGTCGGTCCACAACAC
>JBAPPP010000591.1:0-2372 GCA_049280175.1 Rhodanobacter sp. | reverse complement strand
CAAACGTCGTCACTATCGGGCAGTGCCTGTGCTGTTCTTGCCCAAATTCTTGCGACGACCTGAGCTTCGTCACTGACCGAAGAACTCATGCCGCAGGGTGCCGCGTGCGTGGAGCAGCGTGCCAGCGCATTTATGCGTAGCGGCTTTACGCAAAAGTACCTATCGAGCGGGCGGTCATCTCAACCGGCTCGCTCCGTAGATTTACGTGCGGGGCATAGGTACTAGTTCGCTTTCAGTCCGACCAGGCACAGCAAGACAATGGGACAGCCATGGCACGGGGCAACGACGATGATTTCATACGGAAAAAGAATGAGTGGCGGCCTGCGCGCCTTGCTTTCCCTGACGTTCCTCATGGTCAGTGTCATTGTCGCCGCCCCCGCCCACAGCACCGATACCGACGCGTGGGATGGTGACTGGCACGGGAGTTTCACGCCCTATGGTTGGCTGCCGGGCGTCACCGCGAAGATGCGCTTTCAGACCCCGGCCGGGAGCGCGCAGAGCCAGACGGATAGCAACATCCTGTCCAATTTGAGTGGTGCCCTGATGCTGAGCGGCGACGTCCGCAAGGGTGACTGGGGCTTCTACGGCGATCTGGATTGGGTGAAATTCGACCATGAAAACAGTCGTTTCCACTCCATCGGCGGCAACTTCGTGGGTGGCGATAGCTCGCTCAATACGGATATGGACCTCAAGGGCGGCTTCGTTACGCTCGCCGGCATGTACTCACTCGGCCACGGTCCGGACGGCTATGCGGATCTGATTTTTGGCGGCCGCTATCTATGGCTAAAGAATAACCTCGGGTGGAATTTCAATTTTTCCGGGGATCACTTCGGACTGGCGGACAGCGGGCATGTGTCGGCCCAAACCCACGTGAGTGACGCACTGGTCGGCATCCGTGGCCGCTGGATTCCCGGCGGTGGCAACTGGTACATCCCGTACTACCTGGACCTGGGCGCAGGCGATTCCGACCTGACCTCACAGGCAGCTGTTGGCGTCGGATATGCGTTCGGCTGGGGTGACCTGGCCTTCGCCTGGCGCTATGTCACGTACAAGCGCAGCGACACCGCCCTGCTGCAACGGCTCACCCTTCAGGGCCCAGCCATCGGACTCACCTGGCACTTCTAGTCACCGGCGTCAGCCCGGATTTCGACAACTGCCAGCGCACAGACGACCACCATGACGACCACCAGGATTTTCGCTGAGGCCAAACACGTCACCGTGCTGCGGCGAATGCACCTGATTCGCGAGAGGGATCGCCCCGAAGCCTTGCGCCGGGTGCTGATCATCATTGCGATCGGCTGGGTTCCACTGATGGTGTTGTGCCTGATCCACACGCAGTTGCACAAGGATGCGACGGCCATGCTGTTCTTCGGCGATATTGCCGTGCATGCCAGGTTACTGCTGGCTGCGCCGCTATTCGTGCTGGCCGAGTACATCGTCTTACCCCGCCTGGAGGCCATTCGGGAGCACTTTGCGGATGCTTCGTTGATCGCCGAAGAAGATCACGAGCGATTTCAAGTTGCCGTCCAGAAATGCCACAGGATGAGCGCGCGCTTGCAGTACTCAGGCGAAATAGCGTTTTGCGCCTATGCGCTTGCCTTCATCATGGTCGCCGTTGCTCCGCGGCAAGAATTGCCTGCGTGGCAACTGGCGGCGGATGGATATTCGCTTTCTCTGGCGGGATGGTGGCATCTGGTCATAAGCCTGCCGCTGCTGCTCGGACTGATCCTCGGTTGGATTTGGCGACTGGTCATCTGGACGCGCTTCCTGGCAGCCGTCGCACGACTTGGCCTGCGAATGGTTGCCGCTCACCCGGACAAGGCGGCCGGGCTTCAATTCATCGCCTACTCTCCGCGCATGTTCGCGCCGGTCGGCCTGGCCATGAGCACCGTGTTCGCCGGCACGATGGCCAACGGTGTCGTGCACCACGACATCTCACCCCTGGATCATCCTGCGATTCCGATCGTCACTGCCGCTGTGATCGCCATCCTGTTTCTGTCACCACCGTTGATCTTTACGCGATTGCTGGTGACTGCGTGGCGACAGGCGGTCTTCAAGTACGGAGATCTGGCGACCCGCATCGGCAAGGAGTTTGAAGAGAAATGGATGGGCCCGGGAGCGCACGTCGACAGTAGCGCCTTGAGTGAACCGGATTTCTCTTCCACCACCGACCTCTATTCCATCGTGTCCAATGTGTACAGCATGCGCCCGGCGCTATTTGACTATCAGGGGGCCATTGCGATCATCGTCGCCGCGTTGCTGCCTTTCATTCCCGTATTCCTCATCGTGATTCCCCTGAAAACTCTCGGCAAGGATCTAGTCGGCCTGCTGTTTTGACCCGATCCTGAATCTTTGTTGCCGCAAAGCTACCC
>JBAPPP010000590.1:0-2862 GCA_049280175.1 Rhodanobacter sp. | reverse complement strand
AGCCGGCCCGCGCCTGCAGCGAACTGGTCGCGCATCGCTTTATCCAGTCGCGGAAGGTCCGAGGCCAAGGCTGCCATCGGGCAGCCGCTGCTGCGCGCGTCGCGATGCTTCCTGGAGAGATAAAAGTCGATGTAGGCCACCAGCCCTTCGGCGGGGCCGCGCCCTTCCATCTCATGCTGCACGCGCAGCCCGGCTTCATCGAACATGTGCTCGATCGCCGCTGCGACCAGTTCGTCCTTGGAGGCGAAGTGGGCGTAGAAGCCGCCATGGGTGAGTCCGGCATCGGCCATCACGCCAGCGACCGCGACACGGTGTGGACCGTCGGCGCGAATCGCCTTCGCGGCCGCCTGCAGCACCTTGGTACGGGTCTTCTGCTTGTGCTCGGTGTCGTAGCGCATGGACATACCGCCGTTTTGATATGATAATCATCATATTACAAATCAGCACCAATGCAAGTGCCCCCAGGACCCCACCCACCACGGCGTCCGCCGGGCTGCCGCTGGCGTTTCCGCGACAGCGTCGAGGCACCCTGATGAACGCGAAATGCGCAGCAGCAGATCGAACTCATCTGCCGTTGCAGGGCGGCATCTACGGTGAGCTGCCCAGTTGCCTGAGCGCGATACCCAGTGCGATCTTGTAGCTGACGGCCAGATCACCATTGAAGATGATGGTGGCCTGAGGGGCGCTGTGCGAGCAGTCTCTGGACTCCAGCGCGCCGTCACTATCATCGTGGACTTCGATATAGGGCGTGCTCAGCTCATCGAGGGCATCGCCTAGGCCCGCCTCCGGATGTGCCTGCACCTGCCGTGCAAGTTCTCCCGGGTCGAGCAGCATGAACTCTATGGGTTGAGACCGCACGGCGCGCACGCGTGCGACGAATTCACGCAAGCCGCCGCAAGTACACATCTCCAATGTGCGACCTGCCGCACGCGCCAATTGCTGCAGATGACCCAGAAGTTCAGCACTGAGTGATCTGGCGGTTGCGTGGGGCCCCTGAATAATCATGATGGTCACAACGGCACACCCATGTCGGTCGACGAAGCGGATGGGCCATGTTGTTACTGGCGGTCGTAAAGGAGCTATATGCAAAGGTCCGGACTGCGTAAATTCCTCGCAATTTCGCAGTTGCCACGCTCCCGGCTCTGCTAAGTTGCGGCTTCTGCCGATCAGTTGTCCCAGGGGGAACTACATGCCACGCTGCCGCCACCTCGTCGCCACCCTTGTGCTGGCAAGCCTGTTTGCGCTGCCCACGCTCGCCGATCAGAGCAAGCCCACGCCGACCTCGCAGGAGCTGCTGGCCAGATCCAGCACCA
Source organism: Rhodanobacter sp. (assembly GCA_049280175.1). Taxonomy (GTDB): domain Bacteria; phylum Pseudomonadota; class Gammaproteobacteria; order Xanthomonadales; family Rhodanobacteraceae; genus Rhodanobacter. Next base: position 1,549 of record JBAPPP010000590.1, on the reverse strand, counting down.
CCGAATGGCGCCAGCCCGACCCCAACGATCTGCTCGTCATGCAGCTGTCCGGTGGACGCGTACTGATCGAACTGGCGCCAGACTTCGCCCCGCTACATGCGGCCAATATCCGCACGCTGGTGCGCGAACACTATTTCGATGGCCTGGCGATCGAGCGGGTCCAGGACAACTTCGTGACCCAATGGGGCGACCCGGCCGGCAATGACGGTGGCGATCCGGCCAGGATCCGACCGCTGGGCAAGGCCAGCAGCACGGTGCCGCCGGAATTCACCCGCCCGATCGATCCGAAACTGCCGTGGACGGCCCTGCCCGATGGCGATGTCTATGCATCTGAAGTCGGTTTTTCCAAAGGTTTTCCGGTGGCGCGCGATCCAGCCAGCGGGCAGGAGTGGCTGACCCACTGTTACGGCACGGTTGGTGTGGGGCGCGACAACGGCCCGGAAACCGGCAGTGGCAGCGAGTTGTATGCGGTGATCGGCCAGGCGCCACGTCGGCTGGACCGCAATCTGGCGGTGGTCGGTCGCGTGCTGGAAGGGATGCCGCTGCTGTCTGGTTTGCCGCGCGGCCCCGCACCGATGGGCTTCTATACCAAGCCGGCGCAGCGAACCACCATCCAATCCGTGCGACTGGCCGCCGATCTGCCCGCGGCGCAACGACCTTCCGTCGAAGTGCTGCGTACCGACAGTGCCACGTTCACCGCCCTGATCGAAGCGAAGCGCAATCGCCGCGATGCGTTCTACACCACCCCCGCCGGCAAGGTCGATCTGTGCAGCATCGACGCACCGGTGCGCGCGACCCAAACCGCAGCGTCAACCAAGCCTTGATGTCTGCCGTTGCTGCAGCCGAATCCCCCGTGAAAACATTGTGTTCAGCCTTGTCGGTTAATTTGTGGGCTTGGCGGGCCAGGAAATCTGCGGCCTGCGTGCGTAACCTTCACCCCCGGAAGCCTTGATGCCGTGAGCGACACTCTGACTTTTTTGCGCGCATGGCTGCGGGCTCCGCGCAGCATCGGCGCGCTGACACCGTCCGGGTCGTCGCTGGCGCGGTTGATGACAACCCACGTCAACCATCTCGACGGCCCGGTGATCGAACTGGGCCCCGGCACCGGCGTGTTTACCCGTGCCCTGCTCGCCCGCGGCGTACCGACCCATCGACTGGCGCTGATCGAGGCGGACCCTGTCTTCGCCCATGCGCTCGCCCGGCGCTATCCAGGCGCCCACGTGCTAAGCATGGATGCTGCGCGGCTCGGTGAAGCCTTACCGATATTCGGCGAGGAGCGGGCCAGCGCGGTAGTCAGCGGCCTGCCCTTGCTGTCGATGCCGGCCAAACAGGTCGCCGCGATCATCCAGGGCGTGTTTGAACGGCAATTGCATGCCAACGGAGCGTTCTATCAGTTCACCTATGGCCCGCGCTGCCCGTTGCCACGGCATTTGCTGGAACGGCTGGATCTGGTGGCGGAGCGCATCGGCAGCGTGTTGTTCAACCTGCCCCCCGCCTCGGTCTACCGCATAGGCCGACGCCAGCGAGAACGCGTCGCGGCATAGCGCGA
>JBAPPP010000589.1:0-7134 GCA_049280175.1 Rhodanobacter sp. | reverse complement strand
GCAGATCGACGAAGGGGATCGGACCGACCAGCGAAGGAGGGGCGAACAGCCTGTTCTTCACGGCCTCCAACGCCCAGACGGAATGGTGGTACACGCATTCAATCTGGAATTTGCACTCAGCTGACGCAGCATCAGTCAGAGCGTCACACCCACTAGCACCATGTTCTCGCCGCGGTTGGACCTGGAGCGGAAGTTGCCATCGGAAATATGGCGAATGCCGATCACCCAGTGACGTGCCTGCCAACCGAGCGTGAAGGCAAACTCGTAATCCGTACTCAGGGCCTGCGTTCGACCGTCATGGAGAAGCGGGTCAAAACTGAAAAAGATCGGTCGATACCAGGCGTAGGGTTGACCGTACTGCAAGCGCGCACCGGCACCAAGCAACCCTATGCTGTCGCGCGTGTTGGGGTGGGCAGCCTCGTAGCGCTCTACGTGGCGACCGCCAACCCAGCCGCCGAGGATGTTGGGGGCCAGGCTAAATTGACTGCCGCCAATGAAGTGTGGGGCGAATACAACCTGCCCAAAGGCGGCAAGAGCACCGTAACTATCCATGTAACTCACAGCGCCCTCCAAAGAGAACTGCGCGGCGTCGACGTTCAGCACACGAAGACAGAATATCAATGCGATGGCAACGCGACAGATTCTCTGTGGCCGGCACATCTTATTTCCTTACGGATCAGGTTTGGACCGGCGAACTCCCTCGCGCCTTTGAAGCCTTGACACATCAAAAACACATCCCCTGTTGTCATCGATATATTCGAACGCTCGACTGATGTCCGTTTGTCGCTCCTTCAGTAAGCGCACTCGCCGCCATAGCCTCCGCAGTGAGATGAACTCATGCTCCGCCTCATCATCCAACTCAAAGCGAGGCGCAACGGCCATCCCTCCCGAGAGTCGACCCATAGGGAAAGCCACTCAACCGCCCCGAGCGATTCAGGGCCGCCTCGCCTATCGCAAACTAATGCAGGAAGCTGCCCTTTGCCTGAAGGCGGTTGAGATTCCCGCAACTACAAATCCTTAGCCTTGATAGCAGGCCAGCCAACGCAAATAAATGGACGGAATGTGAATTCTCTTCGATCGCCATGTCGGGAACCTTCCGCATTGGCTGACACTCGAGCCGGAGTCGATCAATTTCACGCGTGCGTGGCCGGATGGTTGGTGGGGGAGAGCTATGCCGCTCGGCGCCGTTTTCAGCAACCCCAAGTGATACTCATGACCGGTGATCGACTGACCAAACCATGAGAACAACAGCTCTATCTGGGGCTCGCGGTCGGTGGGCAACTCCCTTTGGCACGACAAATCCTTCTTGAGGCCGAAGCTCAATGGAGCGATCCTCCAGATCGAGGATCAACAAGCCATCCAGCACAAAAAAGAACTCATCATCAGCATCGTGCTTGTGCCAATGATATTCGCCGTGCCTGACGCCGAGACTGATGATGGAGCCATTTACCCTGCAAAGAGTTTGGTCACACCAATCCCCCTTGCATGCGTCGACCATGGCCGCAACGTCGATCGTTGCAAGCGCCGGAAATCCGATAGCTGAATCGGTAGTGTTGGGGTGTGCTTCGCCGTCTGTCATTGCGTGTTCACCTATGACGTTGTTTTGTTAAACCTGTCAATCTCGTGCAAACCTGCCGTAGGCAAGCCTACGTGCGGTGCCTCAAGCGCTTCAGCTCTTGACGCTATCGGACGTCAAGCGCCTGTTCGAACGAGCAACCATTGGCCCACTACCCTGCCATCTTCCGCGAGACGTTCGCTCAAGCCTTCAAAACCGCAGGCCTCAACCACCCGGATTGAAGCGATATTGTGAGGCTCGATCTCGGCAAGCACTTCGACCGCGCCCCGTGCGAACGCAACTGCTGCCAAGGCTCTTACCGCGGCGGCAGCTATGCCACGGCCACGGCAACCCTTTGACACTCCATAGAGGACTTCGACTCTGCCGGCCTTCGGCTGGCCTTTGAAGGCACACCCGCCAACAATCGCACGCTCCGCACCTTTCACAATGAGAAATGGCGACCACCATTGCTCGGGCTCTCCCGCAGAGATCATTTCCAAAGCGCGGCGCACTACAAACGGAGGGGGCAGCGCCCCTTGGTGTACAAAGCCAAGTGCAGAGAAAGAGGTGCCCTGCTCCAAGATTGCAGCGAGTTCCGGGACGTTCAGTTGATGTAGCGTTGCCTGCATGTCATGACGCCTGACGATATTCAAGAAGCCGGTTCGGACTGCGATATCGGTAAGCCGGCATAAGTGCCCCAGATCCCGACCGTGTCCCACACACCGTGCACGACGATCAGCGGCAACAGATTGCGGCCGGCGGCGAGATAGGCGATACCAAGCATCAACCCGAAAAACGTTGCGTGTACACATGCTACGGCACCGCCGTAAAAGTGCAGCGAACCGAACAGGAGCGCCTGCGCGATGACTCCAACAGCCACGGCGATCGGCCCATCGCCGAAGAGAGTGGCGACGCGATTGAGCAAAAAGCCGCGGAACAGGGCTTCCTCGCAAAAGCCGCCGACCAACCAGGCGATGCCCAGCCATGGCAGCGTGGCTAAAAGATTGCCATGAATGTATGCGAGAAAATCAGCCGGTTGCGGCGTCGCCGGCAACCACGCGACCAGCACCGACACCACCCTTGGCGACAGCACGATCAACGCCCCATACACCACGACTCCAGCAATCACCGCACGAGTCCACGATGTCGGCCGACATAAGCCGAGTGCGCTCCAGCGCTCGCCACGCCGACGAAGCAACCACCAGGCGGTCAGCAGGCCACCGATAGGCCGCAGGATCACCGGAGCGTTCTCGCCGATACCGAGTTCGGGATACAACCACAGTCGACAAACGGCCCACGCAAGCACGATGACCGCGAGCACTACGGCGATGTCGTACGCGGCTTTTCGGTTGGCTGGCGTGGTCGTCAAAGGTGGCTTCCCTGAGGACGGGCTGCGCGATCTGGAATCCGAACCCCTCCGTCTGGCAGCCCTGTGGCTGACGTGCGCAGCAGGATTCAGTGGCACGGCAAGAACCGAATGCGCGACATGTCGCACCATGCCGCGCACCTCTCGTTGCCTCGACCGATAAAACCCAGTTTTACTCCGACGCTCTGTACGATTCGTATGCCAGTCGTAATGAGGCCGGTAGCAAGGGGACATCTCGGTGACGGTTCCGCGTGCCACCTAACGGCCAAGCCGAGGACGAGCCATTTACTCCGTTTGCACGGAGCAAATGTCCTCTCCTATTTGCTGCAGCACGGACGCGTATCACGGAGATGGACGGCTGGCTACGGCAGCACTCTCGCCCAGGCACGCACAGGGAAAGCACCAATCCCGACGATTCGCATCGGAGCTGCGGAAAAGCGGAGGCCTTCGGAGGGCAGCGAACTCATCCGTGCGAGATTCTCGACAATCGGGATCCCGGCCTCAAGCAGAATCGAATGCGCTGGCCGCTGGGCATCCTGGGTGTCATCGATGTTGATGGCGTCAATGCCGACCAGCACCGCACCGTTGTCGCGCAAATACTCCGCCCCATCGCGTGACAGATAGGGTGATGCGTCCGTGTAGGCCGGCGTCCCCCACTGCACCGCTTTACCGGTATCCAGAAGCACGGCTCGTCCACGCACTTCGGTTGCGGCAATGGCCTCGCGCGCAATAGCGCGCCCTTTCATTCCCGCCAAACGAATCACGACCGCTTCGACGTCGGCAATCGACGCCAGGGGAAGGCCCGCCACGTCCATCCTTCCCGGGTAACGATGAAAAGGCGCGTCGATGGCAGTGCCGGTATTGGCAACCATTTCCACCCGGCCGATCTGGAAGGTCACGTCAGGCGCATAGCGGCCACGACTTGTCTCGTGACTCATGTGTTCCGTGATTCTTGGCGCTGGCAGACCGGGATAGACAACTTCGCCATCACGAACCGGATGGCTCAGGTCGATCAGGTCGCTGCGCGTCGTACCTTGCGTGATCACCGCAGCATTGGCGCTCCGCTTGTGCCGCTCATTGATGACCCGCTTATTCAGGATGCGGACCTCTCCTACCATCAACAAGCGAAGGTCCTTGATGATGTATTCGGCCAGAGCCTGATCGTTGATGTCGTCTGCGTCGATATCCAGACGGAATCCCTGCCCCTGTATCCCGCCGCCGTTCGAGAAATCGACTTCAAAGTCGAAGCAAACCCTCTTGTCGGTGGTCTGGTCGCTGGTCGTCACGGTACTGGTCCTTCCAAGGCTAAGGGATCAAAGACATTATCCGATGTGAAGCGTCGCCAGAGCGCCCTAACGAAGCGGACAACGACTCTGACGCTCGTCTGCTGGAACATTTTCAGACGCGGAGAACAGCCCTTGGATTCCTGGTCTGTTAGACCCTCTTTTGCGTTGCAGCCATCGTATGCAGCAGCTCATCGAGTCGTTCGAGGGTAGAGGCCATGCCGTCCTTTAGTCCCATGTCAATGACTTTTTGCACATCATCCGCCGAGCTATACAGTACAACGGTCGTCACGAGAGTTCGATGCTGCGCATCGGTGAAAGTGACGTCCCAATTTGCTCTAGGCATACCTGGATTCACGATTCCTGATTCATCACAAAAGCCATCCAGCGCCGCGTAGCCATCGATCGGACTTATCGCGTGGTAATCCAGACGACTCCAGAAAGCTTGCCCATCGGGTGTGATCATGGCGTAGTGCCAATAGCCACCCTCTTTGAATTCCATGTGCTTTGTCTTGGTAGTAAGGGGCTTGGGCGCAAACCATTGATCGAGCAATTCGCGCTTCGTATGGCAATCCCATACAAGTTGGCGCCCCGCCGCAAACTCCCTTTTCACGGTGATGCTGTTCTTTTCATTATCAACGACGAAGTCGAATCGAAGCTCACTTGCCATGGTCTTCTCCAGTCAGTGTTTCCAAGAGGCTATCTAGATTCTGGTACCTACTCGCCCAGAGCGAGCGCTGGTCTGCGAACCAACGCTCGGCGGCTGCCAAGCTCTTTTGTTGAAGCCTGCATGTCCTGATACGGCCACTCTTCCTGGAACGTATCAGTCCGGTCCTTTCCAGTATCCCTACGTGTTTCATGAACGACGGGAGAGCCATCTGGAACGGTTCCGCCAGTTCACTCACGGTTGCGGGACCTCTGCCGAGCCGATGAATAACGGCCCTGCGTGTTGGGTCGGCCAGCGCGTAGAAGACTGAGTCAAGCGCAATCGTATTGTTAGCCATGTGGCTAACTATATCTTCGAAAATTCAGGCTTGCAAGGGCTGGGGATCAGGTAGCCTCAGATGCGCCAGCCGCTTTGAGCAGGCGGATACGCTCCCATAGTTCGAACTCGTGCACGCGAGCTGAGCCTGCCGCAGTCGGCCATTAGGTCGATATCAGGGCGAAGGGTTTCTTGGGCAACTACGCACGGTAGGCCGATGCGCTCTCACACGCGATGCGCTCTCACACTCTGAGTGGAGAGAGCTCGGAAACCAGACTACGCAATGCCCTTGGCATAGTGATCAAACAGTCGCCACAGGCCATCGACCCCTTCAATGGCTACGAGTGCCGCTTTGCCTTCGTGCTCTGAAGTTCTCGCCGAACTAACCGCGAATCGCACAGCATCCTGACGAGTCTCGAACTCCGAATGATCTTGGCGACTCACCCCAACCGACCACGCGCGAAGGCGTAGCGGCGCGTAGGGAACGTTAAAGATGATCATGGAGTGACCGCCGTTTGATTGCTTGCAACCACCGTGGGCGCTTAGCGATGAGACTGCCGTGAACCACGCCGCTCTTGGAGAGGCCCGGTTCAGGTTGACCCCGAGCCCGGGTTAGACATAGGAGTAGCCGTTTGGCTCATGGACTTTGAGCTCATATGCCGCCGCATGACTTGTTACCCACGCGTCTCGGCGAGAGCTCGTTCTACTGTGTGCTCACGGCAAAACAGCCCTTACCTTTGGGGAACGAATGAACAAATGGCTGATGGCGACCGGCTTGGTCGCGGGATTGTTGGTGTCCTTGCCTTCGGCCGCAGGGCACGCGTCCGCGGTATGTAGGCCGGGCATGAAGATCTCGGAAGAGGGTTTCGTGCCGATCGACGGCATCGAACAGTGGGTCACCGTTCGTGGTGCAGACTGCGCCAATCTCGTTGTGCTGATCGTGCATGGCGGGCCGGGTGATCCATCAACGCCTTTTGCCGAAAATCTCTACGGCCCATGGGAGAAGGATTTCACGCTCGTGCAGTGGGACCAGCGCGGCAGCGGCAAGACGTTTGCGCGAAACCCTGATACAGCCACTCGCCCGCTTACGATGGCGCTGATGGCAAGGGATGGCGTGGAAGTGGCTGCCTATGCGACGCGTCGCCTGGGCAAGCGACAGGTGATTTTGTTTGGTGGCTCCTGGGGTTCGGCGCTGGCGATCAACATGCTCAAGCTGAAGCCCGAGCTGTTCTCCGCCTACCAAGGCACATCGCAGTTGGTCGAATACCGCGCGAACCAGAATGCCACCTACCAGCGCATCTTGGAGCTGACGCGCGCCGCCGGCGACAAAGAGGTGGTCGCCTCGCTCGAGGCCCTTGGTGCACCGCCGTGGAAGAACCCGCGTGCCTTCGGCATCGTCCGTCGTATCACGCGCCGGTACGAGGCGAAGACCACCCTGCCCGCGCCGGCCATATGGTGGGAGTTCCCGTCGCCGTATGAAACCGCAGCCTACAAGGCGGCCTATACCGCCGGCGAGGACTACTCATACATGCAGTTCGTGGGCATGAAGGGCGACGGCATGCTCTCGCGCATCGACTTGCCGGCCCTCGGCACGACCTTCCCCATGTCGGTCTTCATCATCCAGGGCAAAGAAGACCTCCTCACCATGCCTACCGTGACCAAGGCGTACTTCGACCGCATCAAAGCGCCGACCAAAAAATACATCCTGCTCGACAAGGTCGGCCACGACCCTAATCCGCTCATGGTTGACGCACAGTTCCGCGTGCTGAAGACGCAGATCGTGCCGCTGGTTCGCGATTCGAGCGAGCGAGTTCAAGCTGGTGAGTAGAAGCCGGAGTTCATTTTGTAATGCTCAGAAAGGCGCCGAAACGGCGCGACAAATGAACCTGGCCCCAAGTTCGTTCCGACGCAAGCGGATTGATCGCCCTCGTGATGCCGTCCGCCCACT
>JBAPPP010000588.1:0-2038 GCA_049280175.1 Rhodanobacter sp. | reverse complement strand
GCCGAAGCCCGAGCCGGTCGCTGCTCCAAAGCCGCCTGCAAGCGTGCCGCGACCCGCGCCAACGAAGCCGTTGCAGCCGATCCCGCTGGCCGGTGAACCACCCACGGTGACGGTTACCACGCCATCGCTGCAGCCCCCGATACCGCCGAAATTTCAGCCTGAGCCGGTGCGCAAGCCGCAGCTCGAAGGTACACGGCCACTGCCGTCGACACCCTCGCTGACGATGCCGGAGTTGCCCCCGCAGACGCCACCCACGATCACTGCATCGAGCATTGTGTTGAATGAGCTCGTTCCAAAATCCAATGCACCCGCCAGCGTGGCGCCGGCTCGTCCGGAAATCCCCGCTGCTCCGCCGGTGCCCGAGTTGCAGCCGATCCCGTTGCCGGCGCTGCCATCGCCCGCTGTAAACCTGCAAACTCAACTGAACCCACCCACGCCGAGCGTGCCACGCGAGTTGCCACAGGTGCAGGCGCCGGCGATCCATGTTGCTGAAGTACAGCCGACCGAGGCAACACCGGCCGAAAAACCACTCGAACCGGTGCCGCTGGCGCCTGCTGAAGTGCCGAAAGTACAGCTGCAAGCGCCGACGGTGAAGATTGCCATCGCGGACAAGCTGCCGACGCCGGCCATCCAGCCGTCCGTGGCGCGGCCAGAACTCAGTACGCCGTCCGCCGTCGCGACCGCCGCCGCGCCGACCACTGAACCGGCAAACACCAGCAAGCCGGCCGAATCATCCGCGTCCACTCCGGCCCAGTCGCCAGCGACCGCGACGAACCCGGGCGAGGCGAATGCCGTTCGCGACCTCAGCACAGCACCCAACGCCACCCCCGAAGGCAGCGAAAGTGCCACGCCAGGTGAGCCCAACGGCGTGGCTGCCGCGCCGGAAAACGCCAACCACCAGGCCAGTGGCCTGCAGCCGGCGGCCGGGCAGGGCAGCCATCAGGGCGCCGGCGAAAAGGCGCAGGGCACAGGTCAGCTGGGTGGCAACCAGGCTGGGGCCGCGCAAGGAGAAAAGCAGGGCGTGCCTGGTAGCTATATTCAGCTCAAGCCACATGGCGATACCGAAATAATGAATCACGGCACGCCGAACATCGGCTACCAGCCAACCCGCTTTGAACAGGACTGGACGCCTGAGGGTGAGAGTTCGATCGACACCGCACTGCGCCACGCCGTGGAAAAAACCACCCTCGCGCATACATTCCACTTGCCGCGCGGCGTGCGCATCGAATGCAAATTGATACCGCTGATGCCGATGGCGTTGTTCGGTTGCGGCAATCCCGATCCACCAGCCACGCCGCTCGCCAGCAAAATTTATGATCGCCTGAACCTGCCGCCGGCCAATCCGCTGGTACCGGTACCACCCGCACCGGCGGCCAGCAATGCGACGCCCGTCGTCGCGGCAGTTCAGTTGGACAACAGCGTGCAGTGTGCCGACGCCCGTGTCGCCGGTGGCCCGATGCCGCCGGGCTGCGTAGGCGCGCTGCCGATCGCGCCCGCGCACAAGCCGGCCTCTTCATCCAGTTCGTGGGTGCCGGCGAGCGATCAGTTCCACTAGTACAGCTGGCAGCTGAGAGAGACTCTGTCGGCCTGCCCGTTATCGACCCGCCGCCTTCGCTCACGGGCGTGTCTGTACAATCAGCCGTCCACTTGCGATACGTACGGCGCCGGAGCACCTATTCGGATGCCGACGCGTCAACTCTGCGAAACCAATGGAAAGTAGTGATCATGAAACGAACCATGGGCTGCGTCATCGTCATCGCGCTACTGTCGGGCTGCACCAGCGCAGGATCACTACGCAATGCGGCACCCACCGCTGTCTATGCGGGAGACGCCACGGCGGAAGACGTTCTTTCCTGTGTTTCCAACGCCTGGTCAGCGAAGCAACTTCCCATGTCCACTGAGGCGGCGTTCGGTGGAACGAGCATCCAGCTTCAGGAAAAGGTGGACGGGCCCATTGTTGCGCTGGTGGACATCACGCCGTCCGGGGCGCACACGCTCGCCAAGTACTATTCGCGATTTACCTATGACGACACCTGGT
>JBAPPP010000587.1:0-7533 GCA_049280175.1 Rhodanobacter sp. | reverse complement strand
GTGCCAGGCCGCAAGGTCACGGCGGCCCTGCTGGCGGCCGACCGCCAGGCCGCGGCGGTAGCGGCGGTGGTGGCAATCGTTCGGGCAATCGCTGAACCCGCCTCAACATGATCATTCGAGGCAGCTGAGCGATGGTGCGCATCTATCACAATACCCGCTGCTCCAAATCGCGCGCCACGCTGGCGTTGCTGGAGCAGCGCATCGGCGCGTGCGAGGTGATCAATTACCTCGACACGCCGCCGAACTCAGCCGAACTTGGTGCGTTGTTGAACCAGCTTGGCATGACGGCACGCGAACTGCTGCGCACCGGTGAAGCCGAGTATCAATTACTTGAACTGGACAATCCCGAGTTGGACGATGCGACGCTGATAGCTGCGATGGTGGCGCACCCGAAACTGATCGAGCGCCCCATCGTCGTCGCCAACGGCAAGGCGGTCATCGGCCGACCGCCGGAAGCGGTGCTGGCAATACTCTGAGGCGGTTGCCTGAGCTCATTCGGGCACACCATGAAAAAGCCGCCCTCAAGGCGGCTTTTTCTTTGGCTGGAATCTTTTCGCTCAGCTCAGATCAAGCGTGAACGCGTCGGCATCCATCCACGCCGGGAAACGTTCGCGCTGAGCGAGAAGCGGCGCAGGATCAAGCGTCACCGTCACCACCTGTTCCTGGCTGCCCAGTTCCAGCAAAGGCTCGCCGAGCGGGTCGATGACGGAACTGTCGCCGGCATACGGCAGGTCGTTGCCATCCACGCCCACCCGGTTCACGCCAATCACATAGCTGAAGTTTTCGATGGCACGTGCGCGCAGCAGCGTGCGCCAGTGCTGTCGCCGCGGTGCCGGCCAGTTGGAGGGGAACAACGCCAGATCGTAGTCCATGCCACCGTTGGCGGACGCCAGCCGACGATTGCGTATCCACACCGGAAAGCGCAGGTCATAGCAAACCTGAGGCAAGATCCGCCAGCCCTTCAACTCGACGATCAGGCGTTCGCTGCCGCCACCGTAGCGGGTGTGCTCGCCAGCCATGCGGAACAGGTGGCGCTTGTCGTATTGCGCATAGCTACCTTCCGGTGTGACCCACAGCAACCGGTTGTAGACGACATCGTTTTCGCGGATCGCCAGGCTGCCGCAAATCACCGCGCCGACCTCGACCGCCAGCGCACGCAACCAGGCCACACTTTCGCCATCCATGCTTTCGGCGCTGGCGCGGGTATCGTTGCTGAAGCCGGACAGGAACGTTTCCGGCAGCACGATCAGATCGCTGCCGATCGATTGCCGCACCAGGGCACCGTAATACTCACGATTGGCCGGCGCGTCATGCCAGCGCGTGGCGCCCTGCACCAGCGAGACCTTCAATGTCTGCATATCCACTCCAGATGCGCTCATAGCTGGACCAGCCGCTCCGCCGCTGCGTCCATCGTCGCATCGCTCTTGGCAAAGCACAGCCGCAGCAAACGTGTGTTCGGCGCGCTGTCATAGAACGGTGTCAGCGGAATCGCAGCCACGCCGCCGTGCTGCACCAGCCAGCGGCTGAACGCGAGATCGTCTTCGTCGCGGATCGCCGAATAGTCGACCAGCTGGAAGTAACCACCCGGCACGTCGAGCAACTTGAAGCGCGACGGCTTGAGCAACGCGCGGAAGCGATCTCGTTTTGCCTGATAGAACGCCGGCAGTTCCAGATAGTGTTCGGGATGGCTGGCCAGAAACTCGGCAAAGGCCACCTGCGCCGGATGGAACGTGCAGAACGTCAGATACTGATGCACCTTGCGAAATTCCGCCGACAGCGCCTTGGGTGCAACGGCATAACCTACCTTCCAGCCGGTGCAGTGGTAGGTCTTGCCGAACGAGGAAATCACGATGCTGCGCTCGGCCAGTTCCGGATGACGCAACACGCTTTCGTGCTGCGCGCCGTCATAGACAATGTGTTCGTAAACCTCATCGGACAGCACCACGATATCGGTGTCGCGCACGATCGTCGCCAGTTCTTCCAGATCGGCCACCGACAGCACCGCGCCCGAAGGATTGTGCGGGCTGTTGATCAGGATCATTCGGGTCTTCGACGTGAGTGCATCACGCACGCGCTGCCAATCGACACCAAACGTCGGGACGGTCAGTGGAATGTGCACCGCACGCGCCCCCTGCAGTTCGATCGCCGGCTCGTAGCTGTCGTAGGCCGGGTCGAACACAATCACTTCATCGCCGGCACGCACGACCGCGGCGATCGCCGAGAACAACGCTTCGGTGGCCCCGGATGTGACGGTGATTTCGCTGTCAACGTCGACCTTTCGGCCGTACAGCCGCTCGGTTTTCGCTGCGATCTGTTCGCGCAAAGCAGCGATGCCATGCATGGGCGCGTACTGGTTGCGGCCCTCGTTCATGGCACGGGTCAGCGCATCGCGCAGCGGCTGCGGCGGCTCGAAATCCGGAAAGCCCTGACCAAGGTTGACTGCCTTGTGTTCCAGCGCCAACTGACTCATCACACTGAAGATGGTCGTACCGACTTTCGGGAGTTTTGTGGATATCATCGTTCGGCCGTCTGGATGTCTATAAAGTTCGCAGGGTACTGCATCAGTATCTCATGCGCATCTTGCGATACACGTCGCTCGCGCAGATCAGGGTTTGCCAGGCAGATCGTTCAGCGGGCGTGTCTTGCATTGCTCATGCTTCAGCAAGGTCGCCTCCGGCAGCCGCTCGGCGAGGAAATCGACCAGCGCCCGCACTCCAGGCAACATGCCGCGCCGACTGGGGTAAACGAAATGCATGATGCCTTCGGGCACGCTCCAATCCGGCAGCACCACTTCCAGCTCGCCTCGCGTGATCGCCGGCGCACAGACGAAATCCGGCAGCAGGGTCACCCCCATGCCGCGGCGAGCTGCCTCCAGCAATACCGCAAAGTCTCCGGTGATCAAGCGTGCCTGCATTTCCACGTTGACCTGCTGCCCCGTCGCCCCGACCAGCTCCCACACCTGGGCACCTTCATGCTCACGCATCGAGAGACCAGGCAGTTTCGCCAGTTCGTCGGGTTTGCCAGGACGCCCAAGCGTATTGAGCAAGGTTGGGCTGGCCACCAGGAGGGTGCGTGACTGGCCAAAACTGCGGATCACCAGGTTGGCGTCGGTATCGAGTTTGGTGCGCACCCGGATGGCGAGATCGCAGCCCTCGCCGATCACATCGACCCGGCGATCGCTGGATAACACACGCACCTGCATCTTCGGATATAGCGCGAGAAAATCCGGCAGCACATGGGCCAGCACGGTTTGCGTCAACGAAACGGGGCAGCTCACGCGCACCACGCCACGTGGCTCGGCACGTAGCTCGTCCACCGCGTCCTGCGCCGCCTGGGCCTCTTCCAGCACTGCACGGCAATGCGCGTAGAAGCGCTCGCCGACTTCGGTGACCACGAAACGTCGCGTGGTTCGCTGCAGCAGGCGCACCCCAAGTCGTTCCTCCAACTGGGCCACTCTTTTGCTCAGGCGGGATTTCGGCACGCCCAGAGCCCGACCAGCTGCGGAAAAACCGCCGTGTTCGACCACGGCAGCAAAGAAATACAGGTCATTGAGATCCTGCAGGGCGCCGCCCAACACGGTCATGATCGTTTCCACTCAAGAACGATAAGTCTGATTATTGCCATCTTATCACCGCATTGTTCCAGACGTACGCTGATCACATCGCCGGTCAACCGGCTTAGTCAGGTACTTCATCATGAAACTGTTGCATATCGATTCCAGCGCCCTGGGCAGCTATTCGGTCTCGCGCCAGCTGACCGCCGACATCGTAGCCGAGCTGAAGCGCCGCACGCCGGGCATCAAGGTCCAGTACCGCGACCTGGCTGCCGAACCGCTGCCGCATTGGACACCCGTGGCTGACGCCAGCGACCCAGCTGCCGTGCTGGGCACTCAAGTCCTGGAGGAATTCCTGGACGCCGACGTCGTCTTGATCGGCTCGCCCATGTACAACTTCGGCATTTCCAGCCAGCTCAAGGCGTGGATCGACCGTATTTCCATCGCCGGCAAGACCTTTCGCTACACCGAGAAGGGCCCTGAAGGCCTGGCTGGCGGCAAGCAGGTGATCATCGCCTCCAGTCGTGGCGGGCAGTACAGCGACGGTCCGGCTGCAGCCTTCGACTTCCAGGAAGCCTATCTGCGCGCCGTGTTCGGGTTCATCGGTATCACCGAGCCGGAGTTTGTCCGCGCCGAAGGACTCGCCATCAGCGATGAGCACAAGGCCGGCGCGATAGCGTCTGCACGGGCTTCGATCAGCGCGATCAACGCACAGACGGCCAAAGCCGCCTAAGCTTTCACCAATCGTGTGCGCAACGGCCCTTCGGGGCCGTTTGCGTTTGTGTCGACGGCTGTCCGGGGCACTTCAAGCCACTGCATGAAAGGCCCGTCCCCACCAGGACAGCCTGTACGGATGATGTCTGTCAGCGGCCACGATTGATCATCGCCCCGGCTGCGCCCAACGGCCTTGCTGTGGGTGTCACGACGCAGCGCCGCTCGCTCCTGAGTCGGCACCAGCCAATCCCGCTTCTTTCGCCATATAGGCCATCAGTCATGTTGAAAAACGTCAATTGACTGTTGACAGCCCGAAAGTCGGTGTTATAGTTCACTACAACACCACCCAACGAGCTCACTAAGGAGACACGTCATGAAAGCGCAAAACGTCATCGCCATCGCCGCTGCCGTGTTGTTTACCAGCGCCAGCTTGTTTACCACCGTCAGCCTGAGCGGCACGCATTCCCATGGCAGCCAGCAGGCGCCGAGTGAAATCAATGGCCACAAGGTCATTGATCTGGCACCCGTCAATGTTCGCCCGAGTGCCGAGGAGCGCCGTGCCGCCGCCCTGCTGGCAGATATCGAGGTCGTAGGTATCGCCACGATTCCGGCCTTTGGCCGCTTGGGTGGCGCCGACCAGGCCAGCCTGGCCGGATCCCCGTTGGCCATGCCCTACTATTCGTTTGGCAAATTCGGTCGCATTGGCAAGGAATAACTTCATGTCCATTACCTGGAACGACAGCGTCCCGATCTATCGCCAACTGCATCAGCACGTGGTCGCGATGATCCTGGACGGCGCCTTGAACGAGGGCGACCCGCTGCCGTCGGTACGCCAGGTGGCCGCGGATTTTCAAATCAATCCGTTGACCGTATCCAAGGCGTACCAGGAACTGGTCGACGAACAACTGGTTGAAAAACGGAGGGGATTGGGCATGTTCGTCATCGAAGGCGCTCGCGAGGCGCTGCTGAAATCGGAACGCGAGCGCTTCCTGCGCGAAGAATGGCCGGTCCTGTTTGCACGACTGGAACGACTGGGACTGGATCTCAAGACGCTGATGCGCGAAGCACACGCGGACAAAGATCAGGCAAACAAGGAGGATCAATCATGAGCGCGGTGATCACGGCCAGTGGCCTGAGCAAGCAGTACAAGTCCTCGCTGGCGCTGGACAACGTGAGTTTTCAGATCGCACCGGGCCGTATCGTGGGCCTGATCGGCCCCAACGGTGCCGGCAAGACCACCGCGCTAAAGGCGATTCTGGGTCTTACCGACTTCACTGGCGAACTCAACGTGCTTGGCTTCGACCCGCGCAAGCAGCGCGACCGGCTGATGGGTGAAGTCTGTTTCATCGCGGACGTTGCGGTGCTGCCTCGCTGGATTCGCGTACATGAGGTGGTCGACTTCGTCGCCAACGTGCATCCGCGCTTCGACCGCAAGAAATGCGAGGCATTTCTGGCGCGCACCAAGCTCACACCCAACCAGCGCGTGCGGCAGATGTCCAAGGGCATGATCGTGCAGTTGCACCTGGCACTGGTCATGGCGATCGATGCCCGCCTGCTGATCCTGGACGAACCGACCCTCGGTCTGGACATCCTCTATCGCAAGCAGTTCTACCAGAACCTGCTGGAAGACTACTTCGACGAGAACAAGACGATCATCGTCACCACCCATCAAGTGGAAGAAGTCGAGCACATCCTCACCGACCTGATGTTCATCCGTGACGGCAAGATCGTGCTGGACGCCGACATGGACGCGATCGGCGAGCGCTTCATCGAAGTAATGGTGAATGCCGACAAGGCTCCCACCGCCCGCGCACTGAAACCACTGGACGAGCGCCAGGTATTCGGCAAGAGCATTTTTCTGTTCGACGGTGTCGAGCGCGCGCAACTGGAGGCCATGGGCGAAGTCCGCCGGCCCTCCGTCAGCGACCTGTTCGTCGCCACCATGAAGGAAACCTACGCATGAAAACCTTCTATTGGCTGGTCAAGCGCGAGTTCTGGGAACATCGGGGCAGCTTTTTGTGGGCGCCGATTATCACCGGTGGCGTCATGATGTTGCTGACCCTGATGAGCATCATCACCAGTGAAGTGTTCCGAGCGCGTGGTGGCGTGCAAGTCAACGGCATCGACTTCAACACGATCACGGCGCACATGGGACCCGATGCACTGCAAACGATCGGCAAGGCGCTGGACATCATCATCCTGGCCCCCATCATGCTGATCGGCATTGTGATGTTTCTGGTGGTGTTCTTCTACTGCCTCGGTTCGCTATACGACGATCGTCGTGATCGCAGCATCCTGTTCTGGAAATCGCTACCGATCTCCGATCGCGACACGGTGCTTTCCAAGGCTTTCTGCGCCACCGTGCTGGTACCGGTCATCGCTATCGTCACCAGCGTGATCACCGGGCTGCTGATCATGATCATGATGGCGATAACCGCCTCGCTGCACGGTGCCAACCTGTGGCAGATGCTGTGGACGCTGCCGCATCCGCTGAACATCACCGCCAGCATGCTCAGCTGCATCCCGTTATATGTGGTCTGGGCGTTGCCCACCGTAGGCTGGTTGATGCTGTGCTCGGCTTGGGCCCGCAACAAGCCCTTCCTGTGGGCGCTGATCATTCCCATCGGCAGCGGCATCTTCGTCAGCTGGTTCAATCTGATGGGGCTGTTCAACCTTGGGGACAAGTGGTTCTGGGGCAATATGGTGGCGCGTTCGTTGCTCAGCGTGATTCCTGGCGGCTGGGTCCCCGGACAACTCTACGGTCATGGTGGATCGCAGCTCGACCAAGGAGCGGACGGCCATCAGGTTTTCGCCACCGCCCTCGCCGCGGCCCACAACTACGCCGTACTGGTCTCGCCTGAATTCCTGGTTGGTGCGGCTGCTGGTGTGGCGATGCTTGCCGGCGCCATCTGGTTCCGCCGCTGGCGCGATGACAGCTGATGCCATCGGCAGCCGTGCAGGATGCTTCCTGCACGGCTGCCGCCAGGGCAACGATGCACACCGCAAGACCGGAGGAGTCCAAGATGAATGCTTATCTGTTACCCCTTATGTTTCTAATCGTCGTGGGCGTTTCCAGCTGCGATCGCAGTGACAACTACGACACCGTCACGGACCACATCAGCATTCGCGACGGCAGCATTGCGGTTCATGCACCTGGCCGCGCCGATGCCGATATCACTGCCGCAGGTGACCTAAGCATCGCTGGCACAAGCGTCCCTGTGACTACCCCGGAGCGTGACTTGCTTACGCATTACTACACCACGGTA
>JBAPPP010000586.1:0-1846 GCA_049280175.1 Rhodanobacter sp. | reverse complement strand
TGGCTGCGCTGGTCTGATGCGTCTGTTTTTGATCGGGTCGGCGGCGTCAAGCCGACCCGATCGACCTGTTTCGAATAAATACTCCTGAATCACTCCGGATCATTCCCCATGAAAATCGACAAGAACGCGCCCGGCTTCATTGACGACGCGCAGCTGCTTGCCGACGAGGCGAAGTACAGCTCGTTCGGCGACACCGTGCATTACGTGGATCCACCGAAGATCTTCCGCCACGGCCAGGGCAGCTACATGTTCGATACGGCCGGTGTGCCGTTCCTCGACCTGCAGATGTGGTACTCGGCGGTCAATTTCGGCTACGGCAACCAGCGCCTCAATAATGTGCTGAAAGAGCAGATCGATCGGCTGCCGCAGGTGGCCAGCCAGTATCTGCACCAGACCCGCATCGAGCTGGCCAAGACGGTGGCGCAGGATGCGAAGAAGAAATTCGGTCTGGACGGCCGCGTGCACTTCAACGTGGGCGGTGCGCAGGCGATCGAGGATTCGCTGAAGATCGTGCGCAATGCCAGCAACGGCAAGAGCCTGATGTTCGCGTTCGAGGGTGGCTACCACGGCCGCACCCTGGGCGCCTCTGCGATCACCTCGAGCTATCGCTACCGTCGTCGCTTCGGCCACTTCGGCGAGCGCGCGATGTTCATCCCGTTCCCGTATCCGTTCCGTCGCCCGAAGGGCATGACGCCGGAAGAATATTCCGACGCCTGCGTGCGCCAGTTCGAGCGTTTGTTCGAGACCGAATACAACGGCGTGTGGGATCCGAAGGTGCAGCAGGCCGAATACGCCGCTTTCTACGTCGAGCCGATCCAGGGCACCGGCGGCTATGTGATTCCGCCGATGAACTTCTTCAAGGACCTGAAGAAGGTACTCGACAAGTACGGCATCCTGATGGTGGTCGATGAAATTCAGATGGGCTTCTGGCGCACCGGCAAGCTATGGTCGATCGAGCATTTCGGCGTGACGCCGGACGTGCTGGTATTCGGCAAGGCGCTGACCAATGGCCTGAATCCGCTGTCCGGTTTGTGGGCTCGCGAAGAGCTGATCAACCCGACCGTGTTCCCGCCGGGCTCGACCCATTCCACGTTCAACTCCAACCCGCTTGGCACCGCGCTGGGTCTGGAAGTGATCAAGATGGGTTATGAGCTGGACTACGAGACCACGGTGCCGAAGAAGGGCGCGCATTTCCTCGAAGGTCTGCGTGATCTGCAGAAGCGCCACAAGGAAATCGGCGACGTCGACGGGCTGGGTCTCGCGCTGCGCGCCGAGATCTGCACGGAGGATGGCTTCACGCCGAACAAGGCGCTGCTCGACAAGATGGTCGACATCGGCCTGGCTGGCGACCTCGAGCACAATGGCAAGAAGATCGGCCTCGTGCTGGATGTGGGCGGCTGGTACAAGAACGTAATCACGTTCGCTCCGTCGCTTGACATCACCCACGAGGAAATCGACCTTGCGATTGCGCTGCTTGACCAGTTGCTGACCAAAGCCAAGAAGGCGTGATGTCGGCCGCGCGTCGGCCACGCGCAAAGGGAACCCGGCGGTTTACCGCCGGGTTCTTCTATTTGGAGCGGGTCTATTCGGAGCAAGTCCGTTTGGAGCGGAACGCAGGAAGTTCAGGGCGCGCGCTTGAGTGCCAGTACCGCGTTGAGTCCACCAAACGCGAACGAATTGCTCAGCGCCGCACGCACCGGCATCTCCCGGCCGACATTCGGCACGTAATCCAGATCGCAGGCGGGGTCGACCTCGTCCAGATTCGCAGTGGGTGGCACCGCACTGTCGCGCAGCGCGCCGACCACGGCGACCAGCTCCAACGCGCCGGAAGCGCCCAGCGCATGAC
>JBAPPP010000585.1:0-4264 GCA_049280175.1 Rhodanobacter sp. | reverse complement strand
GGCAGCGCCTCGCTGAAGGCCTTGGCGGTGGTAGCCGCATCCTGACCGGTCATCGAGTCGACCACGAACAGCGTTTCAATCGGCGTGATCGCAGCGTGCAATGCCTTGATTTCGGCCATCATCGCCTGATCGATATGCAAGCGGCCGGCGGTATCGACAATCAGTACATCGACCACTTCGCGGCGCGCGGCCTGCAGCGCAGCCTTCGCGATTTCGACCGGGTCCTGGCCAGCCACGGACGGGAAGAATTTCACACCGACCTGTTCGGCCAGCGTACGCAACTGCTCGATCGCGGCCGGACGATAGACGTCGCAGCTGACCACCATCACCTTTTTCTTCTTGCGCTCGGTCAGCAGGCGCGCCAGCTTGGCGACCGTGGTGGTCTTGCCGGCGCCCTGCAGACCCGCCATCAGCACTACGGCCGGTGGCTGCTGTGCAAGATTCAGTTCGGTGTTGGCGGTGCCCATCACCGTGGTCAGCTCATCGCTGACCACCTTGACCAGTGCCTGCCCGGGACTGAGGCTCTTCATCACATCCTGGCCGACCGCGCGCACCTTGATCCGCTGGATCAGCGCCTGCACCACCGGCAGCGCCACGTCGGCTTCCAATAGCGCGATGCGCACCTCGCGCAGCGACTCGCGGATGTTTTCCTCGGTCAGCCGGCCGCGGCCGCGCAGGCGATTGACGGTGGTGGAAAGACGTTGGCTGAGTGACTCGAACATGACGGGACCGGCGTACAGGAAAGTGCCCGATTATAGCGGACGGATCTATGGCGAACGACCGATGGGCTGCGCATGCACGGCCAGCGGGGCCTGTGCGACACTCCTCCGCTATGGTCATCCACGTCTTCGCCCTGTTCGCCATCGTGCTCTACCTCGCCGCTGCAGCGGGGCTGGCGCGGCCCATGCTGAGTGGCGGCCAACCGCTGAATTGGCTGGCATTGAGCCTGGCCGGCAGCGCGGTGCTGATTCATGCAGGCATCCTGCTAGGCATGCATCGCGGCGCGCTGGACCTGCATTTCTTCGCTGCACTGTCGCTGGTCGCATTCGTGGTGTCGTCGCTGACCTTGCTGGTGAATCTTTCGCGCCCGGTCGCCGCGCTTGGCGTGATCGTGTTTCCGCTGACCGCGTTGCTTATCGCGGTGGACAGCTTCCTGGCACCGCCGACACTGCCGCTGACGATGGACTGGCAGATCAAGCTGCATGTGACGGTAGCGCTGATCGCGTTCAGCGTGCTGTCGATGGCTGCCGCCCTGGCGATTCTGCTGGCGGTGCAGGAACGCGCATTGCGGCATCGCCAATTCAGTCCCTGGATGCGCGCCCTGCCTCCGCTGACGCTGACCGAAGCGCTGCTGTTCCGACTGATAGCGGCGGGCTTTCTATTGCTGACGCTGACCCTGCTGACCGGTGCACTTTTTGTCGACAACCTGTTCGGCCAGCATCTGGCGCACAAGACGATCCTGTCGATCGTGGCGTGGCTGGTCTTCGGCACCCTGCTTTACGGCCGCTGGCAGCATGGCTGGCGCGGTCAACAGGCGGTGAAGCTGACCTTGGTCGGCATGGGCGTGCTGCTGCTCGCATTCTTCGGCACCAAGGCGGTGCTGGAGCTGATCCTGCATCGCACCCTCTGACATGGCCGCGCAATTCGTACTGACATTGTCCTGTCCGGATCGCCCCGGCATCGTCGCTGCGGTATCCGGTCATTTCGCCGCGCGAGGCGACAACATCCTGGAAGCCCAACAGTTCGGCGATACCGAAACCCGGCGCTTTTTCATGCGTCTCGTCTTCCAGCCGCTGCTGGCCGACGTGACGCTGGCCAACCTGCAGGCGGGCTTTGCCGATATCGCCAGCCGGTTTGACCTGCAATGGCAGATACGTGACCGCAATGAACGACGCCGGGTGATGCTGCTGGTGTCGAAATTCGACCACTGCCTGGCCGACGTGCTCTATCGCTGGCGTATCGGCGAGCTGGCGATGGAGATTGCCGGCATTGTCGCCAATCATCCCCGCGAAACTTATCAGCACCTCGATTTCGACGACATCCCATTTCATCACCTGCCGGCCGACGCCATCGACAAGGATGCCCAGCTATGGGCGCTGATCGAGCAGAGCCGCACCGACCTGGTCGTGCTGGCCCGCTACATGCAGATCCTGTCCGGCGAACTGACGGCGAAGCTGGCCGGTCGCTGCATCAATATCCACCACTCCTTCCTGCCCGGCTTCAAGGGTGCGCTTCCCTACCATCAGGCGCACCGACGCGGGGTCAAGCTGATCGGCGCGACGACCCACTACGTCACCGCCGAGCTGGACGAAGGACCGATCATCGAGCAGGACATCGAGCGCGTCAGTCACCACGACACACCCGATGACATGATCCGCATTGGCCGCGACATCGAGCGGCGCGTACTGGCGCGCACCCTGCGGCATTATCTGGACGATCGCATCCTGCTCAACGGCAACAAGACCGTGGTGTTCAGTTCGTAAGTTGGTGGGTTCATGTGCTCGCGGGATCGCACAATCCCCGTCACCCCCGCGAAGGCAGGGGCCCAGTGCTTTTCGCGCTGTCAGTTGTGTCGTCGCGGTTTGCGGTTTTCTAGTGCAGAGCACTGAGTCTCTGCCTTCGCAGGGATGACGAGGAAGAATAGGCACTCCGCGAGCACCCGAACTTTCACCCTATCCCTGTCCAAATAGGGAGAGGGGAAGACCGCATCGCGTCCGTAGAAAGCGTTCGCTGTATCTCAGCGGCAGGCGTCGATCGCCTCGGACAATCGTTCCACGCCAATCACTTCCATCTCGCCAACTCGACCCTTCTTCGGTGCATTCGCCTTCGGCACGATCGCGCGCCGGAAACCATGCGTGGCAGCCTCCTTCAGGCGCTCCTCGCCGTTCGGCACAGGACGGATCTCGCCGGACAAGCCGACCTCCCCGAACGTGATGGTTTGCTCCGGCAGCGGTCGGTCGCGCAACGACGAAAGTACCGCCAGCAGCACCGGCAGATCCGCCGCAGTTTCCTGCACGCGGATGCCGCCGACCACGTTGACGAACACGTCCTGGTCGTAAGCCGCCACACCGCCATGCCGATGCAGCACGGCGAGCAGCATGGCCAGGCGGTTCTGCTCCAGCCCCAGCGCAACGCGGCGCGGATTGCCCAGCGACGACTGATCGACCAGCGCCTGAACTTCGACCAGCAACGGCCGGGTGCCCTCGCGGGTGACCATCACTGCACTACCCGATGTCGGCCCGCTGTGCGCCGACAGGAAAATCGCCGATGGATTGGGCACTTCGCGCAGTCCCTTGTCGGACATCGCGAACACGCCCAGCTCGTTCACCGCGCCGAAGCGGTTCTTGAACGCACGCAGGATGCGGAAACGGCTGCCCGATTCGCCCTCGAAATACAGCACCGCATCGACCATGTGCTCGAGCACACGCGGGCCGGCAATGCCGCCGTCCTTGGTGACATGGCCCACCAGAAATACCGACGTACCGGTTTCCTTCGCAAAGCGGGTGAGCTTGGCGGCGGATTCGCGTACCTGGCTGACCGAGCCGGGTGCCGCCGGCAACGATTCGGTCCAGATCGTCTGGATCGAGTCGATCACCAGCACTCGTGGCCGCGTTTCCAAAGCTTGCTCGAGGACGCGCTCGATGCAGGTTTCGGCCAGTGCCTGCAATGGCTCCAGCGGCAGACCCAGGCGCTGTGCGCGCGAGGCGACTTGCGACAACGACTCCTCGCCGGTGACGTACACGCTGGGCAGATGCGCGCCCAGGGTGCCCAGCATCTGCAGCAGCAAGGTCGATTTACCGATGCCAGGATCGCCGCCGATCAACACCACCGAACCTTGCACCAGTCCACCGCCAAGTACCCGATCCAGCTCGCCGATACCGGTAAACGTGCGCGCCTCCGTCGTCAGAGCCACGGCGGTCAATGGAGTAATGCGCGCCGCGCCGGCGGCATTGCCGGCGTAGTTGGAACGCTGCGCGCCCATCGATGCATTCACCGCCGACGCCGGCGTCAGCACGATCGAACTGAGCGTGTTCCACACGCACTCGACGCACTGGCCCTGCCACTTGTTGTGCTCGGCACCGCACTCAGTGCAGACATAGGCGGTCTTGGCTTTGGCCATGGGGGTTTCCGGCTGGAGGCTGTGATGACGGTGAGCTTAGCCTGCTGTCATCGCATACGGCGAGACGCTTCGGCGCATAGTCAGGTCAGCGAATGGTTTCATGAATGCCCATCGACTTCGTTGCGCTACGCTCAGGGCGAACGG
>JBAPPP010000584.1:0-5846 GCA_049280175.1 Rhodanobacter sp. | reverse complement strand
GAGCTGGCGGAAACGGCGGCGTACGTCGCGCTGTCGCTGGGCGCGGCGTTTGCCGGCAGTCTCGCCGCCGTGCTGCTGGTGCCACTGGTCCAGCCGGGACACACGCTGCCGTTCGGCAGCGCGTTGTTCAACGCAGGCCGCAGTGTCGAAGTGCAGGCGGCCATCTTCGCCACAGCGATGGGTGTCTTTGCCCTGGTACGTTGGCAGGCGGCGCGTCTGGGCGCGCGCCTGGTGGGCCGCTTTGGCATGAACTTGCGTCGCAGAGTTCATGCGCGCCTGATCGACGCTCCGTTGACGTCGCTGGCGGATTCGACGTCGGCGGAAATCGCCAACGTCCTCACCCACAACGTCGAGGTCATCGTCCAGGGTTTCAGTGCTTTGCAGCAATTGCTCATCGCCGGCGTCAGCGCCGCAGTCAGCCTGGGTTTCGCGTTCTGGGTATCGCCACCATTGATGCTGGCGGCGCCGCTGCTCGCGATTCTTGGGCTGATCGCGTCACGTGCTTATGGCCGCGAGCAAGCACTGGTCTGCCGTGAGTACGTTAAAGACATGACGCGGTTGTTCTGGCACAGCGAGGATTTCCCGCGGCGCCTGCGCCATGTCCGCTCGTTCGAGAAGCAGGATGTGGAGAAAGAAAGCTATGGAGCTATTACCGCTCGGTTGTGTCATGGATATCGGCGTCAACTGGAGCTGGTGGCCTCCGGACGCTTGATGCTCGAGCTGCTGGCGGCGGTCGGTATTGCAGGACTCTTCGTGCTTGCCCATCGATGGCACGGGATCGATCAGTCGTCACTCATCGCGGTGTGTCTGCTGCTCGGACGCCTGTTGCCCTATCTGCTGTCCACCCGGCAGAGTTTTCAGCAGCTGCGTTCGGCCGCTCCGGCATTCGAACTGTGGCAGCGTTACATGAGCCTGGATTCAGTCCGGTCATCCGTGGCGCCCTCGCGTACCCCGACCTCCGGCGATGTGCTGCACATCGAGCGGATGCGGGTGATACCGCCAGCCGCAGGACTCGATGTGAGCGAGCTGGTGTTGGTGCCCGGCGACCTGACCTTGATTTCCGGTGACTCCGGCATTGGCAAGAGCAGCCTGGTCGACGTCCTGGCGGGCATGATGACGCCTAAGACTTTTGCGGCACGCGTAGGCGAACGATCGATCGATTTTAACGAGTACCGCGAGCTTGTTCGGCGTGGTGCCTACGTTAGCCAGAATGTCCGACCCTGGCAGCATTCCGTCCGTGAATGCCTGTTGTGGGCGAAGCCTGAAGCCACGGACGTGATGTTGCGTAGTGTGCTGATGGACGTCGGTCTCGACCATCGGCTGGCGGGGTCGCAGCAAGGACTCGACACCGCGCTGCACAGCTCTTCGAGCCGGCTCTCCGGAGGCGAGTTGCAGCGGTTGCTGCTGGCTCAGGTCATCCTGCGGCAGCCTTTCCTCGCCTTGCTGGACGAGGCTACGAGCGCGCTTGACAGCGTTTCCGAGATCGCGGTTCTTTCAGCGCTGAAGCGCCGCCTGCCGCAGACGATCCTGATCGTCGTATCGCACAGGACCGGCGTGGCGGCGATTGCGGATCAATGCCTCAACATCGCAAATAACCTTGCGGTGACGGTTGACGGGAAATCTGACCTGCGACGGATAGCGTCTTTGCTCGGTGCATCGGATCGCTTCAAGTCTTAGATCAACTCATTGGCCAGCTGTTATCGGTGTTGGCCAACGCCCACCATGCAGGGTCATCGCATGATCGTGTGACTGCCTATGCCACAATTCGGCAAACCAAGAGTGAGTAGCCGTCCATGAAACGATTGCCGATGCAGTTGTTCGTCTGGTTGATGGTGGTCGGTTTTTTCTGCCACGCCACGGATATCGACATGTCGCATTTCATTGCCAGGCAAGTGCGCGTGGACGGTCACAGTTATGCCTATCGAGTATTTCTGCCAGCCGGCTGGGACCGCAAGCGGACCTGGCCGGTCGTTCTGTTCCTGCACGGCAGCGGCGAGCGAGGCAGTGACAACAGCGCGCCGTTGAGCCAGGGGCTGCCGCCGTGGCTGGGGCAACACGCTGCGGATTTCCCTGCGGTGGTGGTCATCCCACAGGCGCCTCAGGACACGTTCTGGTATGGAACCCCCGAGAAGATGGCGCTTGCGGCCCTGGAAGACAGCATCGAAGCCTTTCATGGAGATCGCGACCGGCTCTATCTGACCGGGCTGTCCATGGGTGGCTATGGCGTGTGGCAGATCGCAGTCGATCACCCGGGCATGTTCGCTGCCGCAGCCATCGTGTGTGGCGGGTTGTTGCCACCAACGGACAGTCCGGAATTGCATCTTCAGGGAGTGCCGGCGGGTAAGAACCCCTACGCGTGGGTGGCTCATCGCATCACACCATTGCCCGCATGGATATTTCACGGTGCGGCGGACGACATCGTGCCGCCGCAAGGTTCGCGCGACATGTATGCCGCTCTGAAAACGCAGGGGGATGACGTGCGTTACACCGAATTTCCCGGTGTGAACCACGGTTCCTGGGTGCCTGCCTATGCCACGCCGGAATTGTGGCCATGGATGTTCAGCCACCGACGGGATCGTTCGCGGTAGAGCGTGGTCGCTGCTGCAGCGGCTCGTTTCACCCTTGGTCCGAACTACGGATCGTTTGTAGGTTAAAAAATAATGGGGCCCTGATTGCTGCATTGCCATATCCGGGCGGTGTGATCGCGCATGCCTGACGCAGGGTTGCGTTTCGCGGTTCATCCAGACCAAAGCCTTCGGATTGTCGGGATTCCTGCCGCAATGCAGCGAAAATATTCGGTTTTAGCCGCTTTACAAGGCCTCATGAAAACGTTTACGTTGCAGTCGAACGCGCAGCAATGGGCTGCGCCCGAAAGCGGGGCGGGGTTGTGGCGTCCAGGACCGTGACCATCAAAGACGTGGCGCGCGAAGCCAAGCTTTCCGTGGCTTCCGTGTCGCGTGCGCTCAATGGCAGCGGAGGGGTCACCCCGGCCACCGTGAAGATCGTGCGTGAAGTTGCGACACGCTTGCGCTATGTGCCGGACAACGCGGCGCGCAGCATGATTACCCGGCGCACCAACACCATCGGGGTTCTGCTGCCGGATCTGTATGGCGAGTTCTTTTCCGAGCTGATCCGCGGTATCGACCTGGCCGCTCGTGCGCGAGGTCTGAACATCCTGGTATCCAGTTCCCATGACGACGCCGATGAAGCGGCGATTGCGTTGCGCTCCATGCATGGACGGGTTGATGGCTTGCTGGTGATGTCGCCGCATGCCGATGAGGATTTCCTGCGCAGGAATCTGCAAGTGACATTGCCCAGCGTGCTGATGAACACGCTGGAAACGAACCATGACTATGCAACCCTTTCGGTGGACAACCGGAGCGGGGTGCGGCTGATGCTGGAGCACTTGCTGGACTGCGGATGTCAGAGGATTGCCCTGATCCAGGGGCCGGCCAGGAATCAGGACGTGCGCGAGCGCGAGCAAGCCTTCCATGAAGTGCTTGCCGAGCATGCGGCCGCCGAGGGCGCGGTGATCTTGCCAGGTGATTTCAGCGAGCAGTCCGGTTACGCCGCAGGGCAACAGTTGCTTGCGCTGCGTCCACGACCGGATGCGGTATTCGCCGCCAACGACATGATGGCAATAGGTTGCATGGCGGCCCTGCGCGAGGCTGGCCTGCGTATTCCCGACGATATTGCCGTAGCGGGTTTCGACGATGTGCCGATGGCGCGCTATGTCACTCCGCCATTGACCACGGTCAGTGTGCGCATTGCCGAACTGGGCAGGTTGGCGCTGGAACAGCTGTGCATGCAGATTGCCGACCCCGGCAGCCTGATGCCGGTACACCAGCGCGTCACGGCCACTTTGGTAATACGCGCATCGACGGCACCGCGCACTAGCGAACCGATACCGACAAAGACATCAGCAACGACGACGGTGAATGCGGAGCGACATCCGCCCTGATTGACCCGACGTCGGATTTGTTTCAGCGGTGGGCGAAAGGGGCGCCCGCCAGCATTCATCGCACAGGACTGCGGCCAGGGCTGGCTCTACTCAAAGCTTGTTGAGGGAGGGCATTAGGTCATGAAAAGAGCAACACGTCATCCAGTGTGCATTTCGCGGGCGCATGCGTGACTGCGCGCCGCGCGCGGTATCAGGAAGCATTTCAAGTTCGATAAATCAGTTGTCTTTGCGGGAGGGGAGCCATGAAAACGCACACGTATTTCAAGAAGAAGATGCTCGCAAGTATCATCAAGGCGTCGTTCGCGACGTTCGCCATCAGCACATCGGTTGTGTCGATTGCAGCCAGCTCCGACGCCAACTTGCGCGGCCACGCGGCCGCGGGGGCGGTGGTCACGGCCAAGCAAATTGCTACGGGTGCGACACGACGTACGACAGCGGACAAGGATGGCAGCTACGCGCTGGTTGGGCTGCCGCCTGGCACCTACCAGGTGGATGCCGGCGCGGGTACCGAACGAACCGTCACCCTCACCGTAGCTTCCACAGCTACGCTTGATCTGGTCAGCACCGCGCCAACGACCGGCAATACCACCAACCTCAAAGCAGTCTCGGTTTCAGCGACGACACTGAGGGAAGTGAAGACCTCGGAAGTCGGCACGGAAGTATCGCTGCACGATATCAATACCATTCCGGAAGCATCCCGCAACTTCCTCGAATTCGCCGATACCGTGCCTGGCATGGTGTTCACGAGAAGTGCGAACGGCAACACCAATCTGCAGTCCGGCGCCCAGGCGAGCAGCGCCATCAATGTGTACATCGATGGTGTGGGCCAGAAGAACTATGTCTTGTCCGGCGGCATTACCGGTCAGAACGCCAGTCAGGGCAACCCGTTTCCGCAGCTGGCGATCGCCGAATACAAGGTCATCACGTCCAATTACAAGGCGGAATATGACCAGATCTCAAGCGCTGCGGTAACCGCCGAAACCAAGTCCGGCACCAACGAGTACCACGGTGACGTGTTCGGCAGCTTCACCAATACCGCCATGCGTGCAGAGACGCCGTCCGAGGAGGCAGACGGCCGCAAGACCCCATCGCACGAGAAGGACTATGGCTTCGACTTTGGTGGCCCGATCGCGCAGAACCTGGCGCACTTCTACATTGCCTATGAGGGCAAGGAATTCGACACCCCGATTACGGTGGTGCCTGGTGGCGACCAGAGTTATTTCAGTCAATTGCCGCCGAGCGCACAGGCGCAGCTTGGAACTGCCAGTCTGCCGTTCAAGGAAAACGACTGGTTCGGCAAAATCGATTTCGAACCGTCCGACAAAGATCGTTTCGAGATCAGCGGAAAATACCGTCACGAAACCTCGTTAAGCGGTATTGGCGGAGTCTCTTCGGCATCCGCCGCGCTCGATACGATCAATACCGACAAGCGCTTCGACATTCGTTGGGATCACAGTACGGATACCTGGTTCAACCGCCTGCAGGCTACCTACGAGGATGCGTTTTACGCGCCGACCCCGCTGAATACGGGCGATGGCGCTACTTATGTGCAGGCCACCAATCTGAATCAGACGATTCTGACTACCGGCGATTCGCCGCTTGCCCAGCAGGACAAGGGTCAGAAAGGCCCGTCATTGCAGGATGACCTGACCTTCAATGACTTCGAGTGGAATGGCGACCATGTCATCAAGATGGGCATCAAGTACAAGTTGGTGAGACTAACGGCGCAGGACTCGGGCGATAGCAATGCGCTTTATAGCTATGCGGTCACTCAAGCGAACGGCACGGAAGCGATCCCGTTCCAGGTGCAATTCGGTTCACCGACTCCCGGGCTGAGCCCGGTCGCCAGCGCCTCGGACAGGCAGTTCGGCACGTATATCCAGGA
>JBAPPP010000583.1:0-2782 GCA_049280175.1 Rhodanobacter sp. | reverse complement strand
AAATATTTCAGCTACTGAAGGATCTGGCTGCCAGCGATAGCAAGCCAGACGCCTGACTTCGTGGCGATGGCTCCATGCGCTTCGGGAGCCATCAGCCGAGCGGGCTGAAGCGCCCACAGAAATCATTCGGCGACACCCAGCGGTCGTGCAGGACGCAAAGCCGGCTGCCGCCGATGCTCGCCCCATAAGCCGAGCCGAACACCGCCAATCCTGCGACGCGCTGCTCGGTCATGCGGCGGTCGTCCAGGCGATGGCGGCAGCCAGCGCAAGCAGGCTCGACCGCTGGCTTAAAGCAGCTCGTCGCCGACTCGGCTTTACTGGCGTCGCCTGCAGTGCTCATCCGTGATCATCCATGCCCCAGGCTATCCCAGTACGTCGCGAACACATGGGCGGACATCACATAGCCGATGATGATGTTGACCACCACACCGGCGGTGAACGCGAAGAACGGTTTCCAGCCGGTCGCGCTGAGCGAACGCAGGCGGGTAGTCAGGCCGATGCTGAGGAAGCAGAACGTGAACACCCAGGTCCGCAAGGCGGTGATCGGCGCAACCAGTTCCGGCGTGACGATCTTGCGGTAGTCCGCCAGTGAATAGGCACTGGCGAGCCAGGTAATCAAGGCGGAAGCCAGCAGGAACCCTAGTACAAATTTCGGGAAGCGCGCCCAGATCTCGCGGGCATCCGCCTTCCTTACCTGCACTCCATCCTCAAACGCATCCCAGCGCGTCGTGGCGACCCAGGCCAGCGCAAAAGCCCAGATACCGATCCAGATGTCGCGACCCACTACTTTCATCAAGGTGAAGTTCTGCACGGCAGCTTCCGGCGCGCCGGCAATCGCGCCGCCAGCATGTCGGGCGATGTCGCCATAGGTCTGGGCAGCGGCAATGCCTGCCGCATCGGCGAACTCCGAGGTGCCGATCCAGGCGCCAGCCACGCCCGTCGACAAGCCGAGTGCGTGGGATGCAAACGGCAGCACAAAAATCATCACGATCGCCCACAGTACGACCAGCGTGATCGCCACCGAAGCCTGCTCGCGCCGAGCGCGCACCGCGCCGGCAATCGCGATTGCCGCCGACACACCGCACACGGCACCACCGACCCCGAGCACGGCGGCAAAGCGCCGATCCAGTCCCAGCGCCCTGCCGACTAGAAAGATCACAAAGAAGGTCAGCAGGGATACCACCGTCGCCTGCCCGACCGCGACCGGCCCGGCCCATACCAGTAAGGTGAATGGCAGCGTGGCGCCGAGCAGCACAATGCCCACCTTGATGTAGAACTCGACGCGCAGACCGACCTGAAACCATTCGGGCAAACGCACCAGGTTGGATACCAGCAGGCCCAGCAGCAACGCCAGCAGGGGGGCCTCGAGGTTGTAGTGCGACGCCTGGCTCCAGGCTGCCGTCTGGAAGATCAGCAACGACACCACGAACAGGATCAGGAACGCCGGCAGGAAATGCGCAAGACGCTGTTTGAGTACGAACAGTGCGCCGCCAAATAGCGCCGCGAACACCACGAACAACGCCGCGTAATTCGGCAAGTGCGCGACAAGATCCTGACCGGCCTGCGCCACGCTCGACCATTTCGCCGGCGCCGTGGCGAGCCACTTGATGCTGCTGCCCGAAGCGAACAGCAGCCAGGCCACAACGACTACCAGCAGGCCGATCCACACCGACCACCAGTCTTCGTTGAAAAACAGGCCTCCGCGTGCCGCCTGGTTTGAGGTGGTTATGGACGGCCGAACGGCCTGCGGAAGATCACGCGTTATGTCATTCATCGCCACACCCCAGGCTGAGAAGCAGCCGCGGCTAAAGTGTTGATGCGCGCTGACAGCGCGCGAAATGACCTTTTGCTCTATCGATATGGCCATCCCCGATGGCGAGACAAAGATGGGCGCACCGCAGTTAAAATATTGTCGTCCTGAGAAAAGCGGTAACACGCCGCGAACCCGACGACCAAGCGGACGCGAGAGCAACCGAGTTCCGCTGGACACGTTCAGGCGTTGGCCAACTGTCCTTCATGTCATCGCGCTTGCGCTCTGGCAGCCTCGTCGAGCAGCGCATCGAGGTCGGAACGCCGCAACAGGCGACCGTCGAGCAGCACGGCGTTGATGCGCCGCGCGTTGTGGATGTCCTTGGTGGGGTCCGCGTCGAGCAAGACCAGGTCCGCCCGTTTGCCGACTTCCACCGATCCGCGCGTGTCTGCCATGCCAAGGAATTTGGCCGGCTCAAGCGTCGCCGAGTAGAGCGCCTCGCGCGGGCTCAGGCCAGACTCGACCAACAGCTCCAACTCATCATGCAGGGCAAAGCCCGGATAGACCCCGGGCATCGGCGAATCGGTTCCCGCCATGATAGGCACGCCGGCCTGGTGCATGATCGACACGATCTGCTGGGCGATCGGCCAGCGACGCGTGGCGAGCGACGCGTCCTGTGCCGTGTAGCCGGAAAGGAATCGCTCCCAGCGTGTGCGTTCATCCGCGCGCAAAAATCGCCAGCGAGGATCGGAACTCGGTGACCCGTTTTTCGCCAGCAAGTCTTCGTCGGCAAGCACCAGCGTCGGAACCTGTACCTGACCGGTGGCAGCGAGTGCCTTGGCAACGTTCCGGCAAGTATTCGGATCGAACGCAGCGAGCGTCTGCGCCTCCTGCTCGTCGCGTCGCGCCGTCAACGCATCGCCAACGAGACCGCGGCGATTTTCGAGCAAGGCCGCTTCGATCGACGAACAGGCCTCGTAGGCCTGCATCAGGTGCTCGTTGCTGCGCTGACCTGCCTCGGCCGCAACCAGC
>JBAPPP010000582.1:0-9458 GCA_049280175.1 Rhodanobacter sp. | reverse complement strand
CCATTGTGCCGCACTGCCGACCACGGCAGGTCACCTGCCGCCGCGCCCGGTACACCGACCCTGAGATGGGGCGTTGATACACCCGAGTACCGCTTGAGACGCCCCCATCTCAATCAACAAATGGTTCATCTGATCCCGATTACATTTCAGGGCTCGAACCATGACAGCAAGCGCAGGACTGTTATGTCGTTGAATCCCACAAGATCCCCCCATCGCTGGCCCGTGCTGGCGGCGCGCATCCTGCTGCCGTTGTTGCTGGCGCTGGCGTTCGTGCTGCTGACGGGACTGCTCGATGGCGGGATGGGTGTGCTGCCGTTGCGGCTGCTCGATCAGCCGCGGTTTCTGCTGGCCAATGCATGGCCCGGCCTGTTGCTGGCCGGCGTGCTGCTGGCACTGAGCCGCCGCCTGCTGTTGTCGTTCGGACTGGCGTTCCTGCTGCAGGGAGTGTTTTACGGAGTCAATGTACTGAAGGTGGCGAACCTGGGCACGCCACTGCTGCCGGCCGATTTCCGGATGGTTGGCCAGTTGCGCAAAGGCGGCGCGCATCTGCTGTCCGGATACCTGCCGCACAGCCCGTGGCCTTACCTTGCCCTGCTCGTTGGCGTGGCACTGGTGGTTGCGATGTGGCGCTATGAGCCGCCACTGTTCCCGCGTCGCACCCACGGCAAACGGCTACTGGCCGGCGCTGTACTGGCGACGATCCTGCTCAGCATGCTGGTCGGGATGACCGTCTGGGGGAAAATCTACAATGCCCGGGTGCTTTGGCTGGAGCCATGGTCGGCCTCTTCCACCAGCACCCATTCAGGCCTGATCAGTTCGCTGATGATGTTTCATCTGCAGGACCGTCACGGCAAGAAAAAACCGGACCGCGCCGCGGCGACCCAGCTGATAGGCCAGTCCGCCACCTCATTGCGCCAGGTCATGCAGCCACCAGCTGCGAGCGACGAATTGCCGGACATAGTCGTGGTGCAAAGCGAGTCGTTCTTTGATCCATCGATCATGCACGGCTATGAACAGGCCAACCTCGTCCCGAACCTGCGTCGGCTCGCCGCGCACGGAATCAGCGGCAAGCTACACGTACCGACCTTTGGCGGCGGCACTATCCGCACCGAGTTCGAGGTACTCACCGGCTTGTCGCTGCGTTACTTCGACAACCTGCAGTATCCCTACCTGCAAATGGGCAACAAGGCGGTACCGAGCCTGGTGCGCACGCTGAAAATGCACGGCTACGAGACGATGGCCGTACACGGCAACGACCCGGCGTTCTGGAATCGCGCGACCGCGTTCAAGGCACTTGGCTTCGATCGTTTCGTCTCGCAATCGT
Organism: Rhodanobacter sp.; assembly: GCA_049280175.1. GTDB lineage: Bacteria > Pseudomonadota > Gammaproteobacteria > Xanthomonadales > Rhodanobacteraceae > Rhodanobacter. The sequence goes on along the minus strand of JBAPPP010000582.1, from coordinate 8,134 downwards.
CATTCCCTGCCAGCGCGCCGATGGACGGCAAATACATGGCCGATAGCGCGATGACCGACGAGATCACGAGCCTGCTGAAGGACTCCGGCCCACCGCAATTCATCTTCGCGATCAGCCTCGAGGCGCACGGCCCGTACGACGTCGAGCCGAGCCATGGCGGCGAGCGCGATGCCATTGCAGTACCCGACGGCATCATCGGCCCAGACAAGCTGGAACTGCAGAATTACATCTATCACATGCAACACGCCGATGCCGAGCTCGGTCGACTCGTCGCATGGCTGGCCCAACGCCAACGTCCGAGTCTGGTGCTGTTCTACGGTGATCATCTGCCGGCTTTGGGTGGCAGCTATCGCACCACCGGCTTTGTCGATGGCCAGGACATGCTGAGCCAGGCAGGCACCTGGCTGCTGGTCGATCCGCACAGCGACGGCACGCCGGTACAACAGGACACCGCCGCTTGGTTGTTGCCCGGCAAGTTGCTGGCACAGGCCGGCATCCAGGATGACGCCTATTTCGCGCTGACCACCCTGGTCGGACCACAACTCGCCGCATTGACCAAGGCGCCGGGTGCGATGCCGCTGGCAGAGGACAGCGAGCAGCAACGAATCGATCAAGCCATGGCGAGCGTCAACCAGCTGCGCATGAACGGCAAGCTGGACCCCTTGCTGCCCAAGCTCGAACTGCTACCCACCGGCGGCATCGCCCACAACAACGCCGTGGTAACCAACCCGCCCGCATCAGCCGCGCTACAGCAATAGAAATTCATAGGCGCGCCGCTCGTATACGAAGCAGACTAAGCCGGACAGGCACCGGTCTCGAATCGTCGACGGACAGAATCAGACTGTTCTCATTCCGCTGAAGACATCAGCTGCGGATGATGGCATCTGGATTTCATCGCGACTCTCAATTTTCCCACCTTCGCACTGGAGTTGAAATGCAACACAACGTTATTGGCACCACGATGCCGGTGCTGGAGTTTTCCCTCGACCACGACGACGCCATCATTGCCGAGGCAGGCGAGCTTTCATGGATGACGCCGACCATCAAGATGACTACGCACACGCAGCATGCGGGTGCGGGTGGTCTGCTGGGTACGATCAAACGCGTCGCCGGTGGCGGCTCGCTTTTCATGACCGAGTATCGTGCGGTGGGCGGGCCCGGTGAGGTGGCGTTTGCTGCCCGTGTCCCGGGCCATATCGTTCCGGTCGAGGTCAGTGCCGGTCACGATTACATGATTCATCGCCACGGCTTTCTCTGTGCCACAGCCAACGTGGAACTGGGCGTTGGTTTCCAGCAGTCACTGGGCGCCGGCATCTTCGGTGGGAACGGTTTCCGTTTGCAGAAGATCTCTGGTCAGGGCACCGCGTGGCTCGAACTGTCCGGCGAAGTGATCGTCAAGGAACTCGCGCCGGGGCAGGTGCTATCCGTGCATCCAGGTCATGTGGGGGCGTTCCAGAGCAGTGTTTCGTTCAAGATTGAACGCATCGCGGGTATTCGAAACATGATGTTCGGCGGCGACGGCATCTTCCTCGCCTCGCTCACCGGCCCGGGGAAAGTGTGGCTGCAGACCTTGCCGATTGCTCGTCTGGCTCAGCAACTGCAGGAGTACATGCCGAGTGAAGGCGGCAGCGGTGGCGGTGGCGTGGTGGGCGGCGTCGTCGGATCTCTGATTGGCAAAATGGTCAAGTGAGTTTATCGACGCCCACGTTGAGAGTTTGGAACGTGGAGCCTCGATAGCACGATTTGCCCCTTTACTGCCGGCGCACACGGCGAACCAAAAAAAAACCCCGCCGTAGCGGGGTTTTCTTTTATTGCAGTGTGGAAAGCGGGACCTAGAAGTCCATACCGCCCATGCCGCCCATGCCGCCGCCCTGGCCGCCGCCATGGCTATGGCCGTCGTCCTTCTTCGGCAGCTCGGCAACGATCGCCTCGGTGGTGATCGCCAGGCCGGCAACCGATGCTGCGTTCTGCAGCGCGGTGCGGGTGACCTTGGTCGGATCCAGGATGCCCATGGCAACCATGTCGCCGTACTCGCCGGTCGCAGCGTTGTAGCCGAAGTTGCCGGTGCCTTCCTTGACGCGATTGACGACTACCGACGACTCTTCGCCAGCGTTCGCAACGATCGCACGCAGCGGCGCTTCCAGAGCACGACGGGTGATCGCAATACCCAGGTCCTGATCGGTGTTGTCACCCTTCAGACCTTCGACAGCCTTCAGCGCGCGGATCAGCGCAACGCCGCCGCCCGGGACCACGCCTTCTTCGACGGCTGCACGGGTTGCGTGCAGAGCGTCTTCGACGCGAGCCTTCTTTTCCTTCATCTCGATCTCGGTACCGGCACCGACCTTGATGACCGCAACGCCGCCGGCCAGCTTGGCCACGCGCTCCTGCAGCTTCTCGCGGTCGTAGTCGGAGGAGGTCTCCTCGATCTGCGCCTTGACCTGAGCGATGCGCGACTGGATCTTCTCCGCTTCGCCGGCACCGTCGATGATCGTGGTGTTTTCCTTGGTGATCACGACGCGCTTGGCGCGGCCGAGGTCAGCAATGGTGGTCTTCTCGAGCGACAGACCCACTTCCTCGGACACGACCTGGCCATTGGTCAGGATCGCAATGTCTTCCAGGATCGCCTTGCGACGATCGCCGAAGCCCGGCGCCTTGACGGCAGCGACCTTGACGATACCGCGGATGGTGTTGACGACCAGCGTGGCCAGAGCCTCGCCCTCGACTTCCTCGGCGACGATCAGCAGCGGCTTGCCAGCCTTGGCAACAGCTTCCAGCACCGGCAGCAGCTCGCGGACGTTCGACACTTTCTTGTCGTGGATCAGGATGTACGGGTCATCCAGCTCGACCTGCTGGCTCTGCTGGTTGTTGATGAAGTACGGCGACAGGTAGCCGCGATCGAACTGCATGCCCTCGACGACGTCGAGCTCGTTTTCCAGACCTGAGCCTTCCTCGACTGTGATCACGCCTTCCTTGCCGACTTTCTTCATCGCAGTGGCGATGATGTCGCCGATGTTGGTGTCGGAGTTGGCCGAGATCGTACCGACCTGGGCGATTTCCTTGTCGTTCGCGGTCGGGTTGGAGAACTTCTTCAGCTCGCCAACCGCAGCGGCGACGGCCTTGTCGATGCCGCGCTTCAGATCCATCGGGTTGATGCCGGCGGCAACCGCCTTGAGGCCTTCCTGGATGAACGCCTGTGCCAGCACAGTGGCGGTGGTGGTGCCGTCACCAGCGACGTCGGAGGTCTTGGAAGCGGCTTCCTTGACGATCTGCGCGCCGAGGTTCTCGTAACGGTCGGCCAGCTCGATTTCCTTGGCGACGGACACGCCGTCCTTGGTGATCGTGGGGGCGCCGAAACTCTTCTCGAGCACAACGTTGCGGCCCTTCGGACCCAACGTGACCTTGACCGCATTGGCCAGGGTGTTCACGCCTTTGAGCATGCGGGCGCGGGCGTCTTCGCCGAAACGAACTTCTTTAGCTGCCATGATTTTTTTGCCTCAAAAAAATTGAATAAGAATGGGGTTTGCTTTCAAGAGCGGTAGCGCAAACGATCAGGAACCAGGGAGGGTCGGCGTGCGCGGATGATCGCGCTCAACGAATCCCGAATCCCGACCCCTGAGCCAATCAGCCTTCGATCACGGCCACGATGTCGTCTTCCTTGAGGAAGACCAGCTCTTCGCCGTCGATCTTGATTTCCTGGCCGGCATACTTGCCGAACAGCACGGTGTCGCCGGTCTTGACCGACATCGGACGCACGCTGCCGTCCTTCTGGATCAGGCCGGTGCCGGCGGCGGTGACCTTGCCGCGGGTGGGCTTCTCGGTGGCGCTATCGGGAATGACGATGCCGCCGGCGGAGACGCGCTCCTCTTCCAGACGCTTGACGATGACGCGGTCGTGCAACGGACGCAGTGTGCTCATGGACAACTCCAGCTAACGATTGAGGTGGGACAAGGCTTTGAAGACCCAAACCGGCGGTCTTGCTAGCACTCTGGGAGAACGAGTGCCAATTTTAGCGGTACAGGACGCCGCCGCAAGCGGTTTGGTCACGGAACAGCTAATTGGGTGACTGAAGGTGGCTTTCAAGGGCGACTGCGGGAAATCGGTCAACAGAATGAAATCGGTGACCAAGGAAATGCGGATGGACGGACAACCTCGGCCGCGCTGGTGCCGGAAGCGGCGTCAGGCCTCCCTTGCGCTTCCGTATGCCGTGTTGTTTGCGATCTACGACAAACAGCGCGTCCCTAGGCTGACCAGATCTCCAACGCCGCGGCGTATGGCGCCATCGACCCCACCATCCATGGCTCGGCCCGCGAAATCGTCGCAATACGATGCCGCGCCATCAAGTTATTCAGCACCGCCGTCCCGAATGTAGTAACGGCGGCGAAGTAACCAAGCCGATGACCGCAAGACCGCCGCCGCTGCCGGCGGCGCAGGGAGGGCGTCGGACGCAAGGCGAGCGCGTTCAGTGACGCTCTAGAACGGTCGCTCCAACCCACCTTGCATCGCCGTGCAACATGCCGCGCCGATAGCGTCCAGATGTGCGGCAAGCAGGCATGTCGGCCACCCTCCTGGGTAACTGGCCTGATGCCACCGGGCCTAATTCCCAAAGACAGTATCATCGCGGCCAATCGAAGCTGCGCTCTGCGCGCACGCAGAACGGACTCTGATGAAGCGAAACATCTATCAGCGACTCGGCGGCTTGTGGATGCGCGAGGGCATTCGTGGCCTCGCACGTCATCTCCTGCGGCGTCCTTCGCTGCGTCAGCGCTACGTGGCGCGATATGCGTCGCCGTCGGGACCAGGGCTGGAAATTGGGCCCAGCCACAGTCCCCTGGCACCTAAGGCGCGAGGATTCTGCGTCGATATTCTGGATCACGCCGATGCCGCAGCCTTGCGTGCCAAGTACCAGGGCACGGAAGTCGACGTTGGCAACATCGAGGATGTTGACTATGTGTGGAAGGGCGAACCGCTGTCGGAAACCATCGGTCGAAAGAGTTGCTACGAGTGGATCATCGCCAGTCACGTCATCGAGCACACGCCGGATCTGGTGGGCTTCCTGATCGAGTGCCAGACCTTGCTCCGTGAAAGCGGCCGACTGATTTTGGTGGTGCCGGACAAGCGGTATTGCTTCGACCGTTTTCAAAGTCTGACGTCGACCGGCGATGCCCTGGACGCGCACCGCCAACAGCTCACCAAGCCATCACCCGGCCGTGTCTTTGACCACTTTGCCAACGCGGTGAAGAAGGGCCGCGGGGGCGTGATCGCGTGGCATAGGCACGCGCCCGGAAAACTGCGCATGGTCCACACCGTGGAAGGCGCGCGCGCAGCCTGGCAGGATGCTCAACAGGGCGACCACTACGTCGACGTTCACAACTGGCATTTCACGCCGGAAAGTTTCCGGCTTGTGGTTGAGGATCTTCGCGAACTCGGCTTGATCGAACTGGGTTTCGCCGATGGACCCGCGGGATCCGGCGGCGAGTTCTGCGTCTGCCTGCAACGCGTGCCACTCGATCGCAAGGACCGGCTGACCAGCCTGACCAGCATTGGCAACGTGCAACGTTGAAAAGGCGATCAGGGCGAGAAGTGCATCATCGCGATCAACGAGGTCGCCGGAGACGACCTCTTGCAAGGGATAGCCGAGCCTCGGATCGAGTAGCGTGAGATGTGTGACCCGACCGTATCGTTTTGGGAAAGCGATCACTGCGCTCCCCTGGCGCTGGGTGACGGGCGGAGAAGGCCTTCACGTTCGTACCTTGCTGGCGGAAAGGGCTCAGGCTCTGGTAGAAAGCCAGGACAATGTCACCCTTGATCACGCCCGATACCGTGCTGCTCTGCTACTGCAGCTGCCCTGACGCCGACAGCGCGCAAGCCATCGCCGAGACACTGGTGGGCGAGCGACTGGCCGCCTGTGTCAATCGTCTGCCGGGAATCGTCTCCACCTATCGCTGGCAGGGTACGGTGACTTCAGACACCGAGACCTTGTTGCTGATCAAGACCACCGCCGGCCGCTTCGACGCGCTGAAGGCACGGCTGCTGCAACTGCATCCGTATGAGTTGCCCGAGTTGAACGCCGTGCCGGTCGAACGTGGTCATGCTGCCTATCTGGACTGGGTGCGGGATTCGGTCAGCGCTGAGCCGACGGACTGAGCCGAGTCGAGCAATCGTGTCAGGCCTAGCACGGCCTCGTCGATCCGATCCGCCTCGATCAGCCCGAAGCCGAATGCGAATCCGTTGATGTGGGACTTGCCGGCAGCGTAACCATCCAGCGCCTCGGGCCGAATGCCCACCGCCATCGCTTGCGCCTGCAGGACTCTGGCACTGACAGCTACGGTCAAACGCGTCGCCAGATGTAAACCCGCATTGGAGGGTATCGGTAGCAGGCGATCACCCGCGTGCCGCGCCAGCGCTTCCAGCAAGGCCTCGCGCCGCAGTGCGTAAACGTTGCGCATCCGGCGCACGTGACGCACCAGATGTCCCTCGGCGATGAAAGCGGCCAGCGTATCCTGCGCCAATACGTCGCCATGCCAGTCGCCCAATTGCTTGGCCGCGGTCAGCGCCGGCCGCAACCACGGCGGCGGCACCGCATAGCCGAGCCGCAGCGCCGGAAACAGGCATTTCGAGAAGGTGCCGACATAACAGACGGATCCCGTAGGGGCCGATCCGGTAGAGGCAGATCCGCAGCGATCGAGCGTCTGCAGCGCATCCAGCGACCGACCTCCGTAGCGGAACTCGCCGTCGTAGTCGTCCTCGATCACCAGCGCATGATGCGTGCGCGCGAACTCCAGCAGCGCCGCACGCCGACGCGGCGACAGCACCACGCCGAGCGGAAACTGATGCGAAGGCGTCACATAGATCACACGCACGTCAGCGGGCAACCGATCAACCATCAGCCCTTCTTCGTCGACCGGCACCCCTACCACTTTCGCACCCGCCGCCGCGAACGCCGCGCGCACTGGCGGATAACCGGGGTCTTCGACCGCCATCGTAGTGCGGCCCGGCGTTACCAGCACCCGTGCGAGCAAGTCGAACGCCTGCTGCGCGCCGGTGGTGACGATCACGTCATCGGCACGGCAGGCCACCGCGCGGGCAAACGAAACGTGCAGGGCGATCGCCTCGCGCAGGGCAGGCCGTCCCTGCGCCGGCCCATAAGTCGGCATCGCCTTTGACAACGTGCGCAGCGCGCGGGCCGACAGGCGTCGCCATACCTCGAACGGAAACTGCGAGTGATCCGGCACGCCGACGCTGAAGTCGTAACGGAACGGGCCTTCTGCTACCTGCCCGGCTGGCGTCTCCGGCGAATGCCGCCAGTACGCTGCCAGCCGATGCTGCATCGTGTTGTCATCGTCGACCGCAGGCTGCGTAGCGCGCCGGGTGAGCGTATCGGCCACATAGTTTCCGGCGCCACGCCGGGCAACCGCATAGCCCTCGCTGAGCAACAGGTCGTAGGCGGCTACCGCGGTATTTCGGGAAATCCCCAGCGCAACCGCTAGCTCGCGCGTTGCCGGCAACCGCAGCCCCGGCTGCAGCCGTCCATCGAGGATCGCCTCGCGCAATTGCCGGTGCAGTGCGCGCAGCAATTCGCGCGACCCCGGCGCCGGCAGGGTGACTGGGAAGCCCAGAATTGGATCCATGAAATCACCATGTTGTGGCTCTTATGGCATGCCAAAATTACACCTAATCTGAACCTGTCATCCACCGGAACAACGTCATGAAACGCTCCGATCTCGCCGTGCTGCTGTCGCTGGGCGCCCTGTGGGGCGGCTCATTCCTGTTCATGCGGATGGGTGCAGGCGAATTCGGCAGCCTGGTGCTGGCCGGTCTGCGCGCGATCGGCGCGGCGCTGTGCTTCCTGCCGCTACTGGCCTCGCGCCGTCGACTGCAGGAATGGCGCGCTCACTGGCGGCCGATCGCCGTGATCGGCCTGACCAATTCGGCGCTGCCGTTCGTGCTGTTTTCGTTTGCGGCGAAGAGTCTGCCGGCCGGGCTGTCCTCCATCATCGATGCGGTGACGCCGCTGTTTGTGGCGCTGATCGGCTGGCTGTGGCTGGGTGAGAGGCTGGACGCCACGCGCGGCGCGGGTATGTTGGTCGGCTTTGCCGGTGTGCTGTGGCTTGCCGGCAACACGCTGCGCGTCCAC
>JBAPPP010000581.1:0-14020 GCA_049280175.1 Rhodanobacter sp. | reverse complement strand
GCTGGTTTTTCAAGCTGTACGTCACCGATGCCAGCACCGGCGGCCAGATCGACAAGGGGGAGCGGGTAGTCGTGGATGCGACGGCTCTGTTCGATACCAACCGCGCGATCATCACCACGCTAATCCCGCAGGACAACGATCCCTGCGATCCGGCTCCGCGTGGCGCGGTGATGCTGGTGGATGCCGCCACCGGCGGTGCGGCGGACGGAGTGAATCTCGGCAGCGTCGACAACTGGCCTGGTACCTACCGGCAGGCCGGAAGCCTGGTGAAGAATCCGCCGACTGGAGGGTCTCTGCCTGTTGCAGTAGCCGTAGGCGGTGGGCAGATTTATCTGCCGGGCGTGACAGCCCAGAAGAACGACAGGACATTCAGTGCGGGCGCGCCGATCTGGCGTCGCCGCTCATGGCGGGTAATGAACAATGACCAATGACCGCGAACCCGTCATGACCCACGAGCGCGGTTTCACGCTGATCGAGTTGATGGTGGTCGTCGGGATCATCGCCATTCTCGCCGGTATCGCGATTCCCACCTACGGCCGCTACGCGTATCGCGCTCGACGTCCGGATGGCCAGGAGCTGTTGTTGCGCATCGCCAATGCCCAGGAGCGTTACTACGCTGTCTACAACAACTACGCCGATTTGAAGACGATCGGTTATTCGGACACGGCCACCACAAAGTCGGAGAAGGGTAATTACCAGGCCGCCGTGTTCCAGGGTGCCACGAATGACTGGCAAAGTTACGTGGCGATCGCCGTGCCGAGCGGTGCGCAGATCGATGACCCATGCAGCAGCCTGTCGATCGACAACACCGGCGGCAAGCTACCGACAGCGGGCTACGCCGTAGCCAACCGCTATGGTCGCTGCTGGTGACGCGTGACCGGCCTGCTGCTGGAGGATGCGGGCGGAAGGGCACGCGTGATGCGTGCCCCTTTCACAGTGTCATGGCGACGTTTTATTGCCTATCACCGGCAGGCTGATGAAGCTCGCGTCGCCCGGCGTATGCCAAACGCGCTGAGTCGCCTTCTGGTAGTCAGCGGGTTTTGCGTCGAAGATGTTCGGCACAAAGCGTTGCGGGTTGCGATCGTAAAGCGGGAACAATGTCGACTGCACCTGCACCATGATTCGGTGGCCGGGAAGGAACACGTGGTTCGCGGTCGGCAGGCCATACGTATAGAGCAGCGGTTGATCGGGCGTGATCGCCTGCGCATGCTCGAAGCTCTCACGGTAACGGCCGCGGAAGATGTCCAGCGAGATCGGCAACTCATAGCCACCCATCGTCGGATCGGAAGGCACCTGATCCGGATAGACGTCGATCAGCTTGACTACCCAGTCGCTATCGGTGCCGCTGGTCGATGCGAACAGATGGACGATTGGCGCGCCACCGATATGCAGTGGTTTGGTCAGGGGCGTGCTGACATAGGTGAGCACATCCGTACGACCATCGACGAAGCGCTGGTCGTGCACCAGCCAGCGTGTCCACGCGTCGTGGTCAGCGAAGGTCACCGGCCGCGGCAGGTACGGTACCGGATTCGCCGGATCGGAAACGTACTCGTCGTACTTCGACTGTGCCGCGTCCGGTGCATCGAACGACAGCGAGTGATCGGCCCCCAGATACAGCGGCTTTGAAGTGTTCGGGCAACCGTGGTCGCAGCTTTGCGGCCAGGATTTATAGCGATCCCAGTGGTTTTCACCTGTGTTGTAGATCAGCACGGGCGGTGTATCCGCCTTCGGTGCGCCGTCGACCAGATATTGGTTGAAGAACGGCAACAGAACATCGCGGCGGAACTGCAGCGCGGTGTCGCCGTTCCACTGCAACGCGCCAAGTGATGACCCATCGTAGTTCACCTGGCTATGCCGCCATGGGCCCATGACCAGATAGTTCCTGTCGTTGCCCTTGTCCTTCGGCTCCATCGCTTCGTAGCTATGAATGGCACCCCACATGTCTTCCTGGTCCCACAGGCCCTGCAGCCACATGGTGGGGACCTTAAGCGGTTGCTGCGCCATGACCCGGTCCAGCGCCTGGCCCTGCCAGAACGCATCGTAGGCTGGGTGCTCGTGCAGCTTGCGCCAGAACGGCAGTTGCTCCAGTCCCGATGCGCGTGCGAAGTCGCCGGCGGAACCGGCGCTCAGGAAATTCGTGTAGTCGTCGTAGCCCTCGCGCGGGACCGGGCTTCCCTTGTCCTTGAGGGTAGTCTGTCCTGTGATGTAGTCGAAATTGGTCTGACGGAACGCACCGTAGTGGAACCAGTCGTCGCCCATCCAGCCATCTATCATCGGGCTCTCCGGCGCGGCTACCTTCAACGCCGGATGTGGATTGATCAGCGCCATCACCACGGTGAAGCCTTCGTAGGAAGAGCCGAGCATGCCGACCTTGCCGTTGGACTGCGGGATGTTCTTCACCAGCCAGTCGATGGTGTCGTAGGCATCGGTAGAGTGATCGACCTCACTGGAATTCAGCGGACCGCGCAATGGGCGCGTCATCACATACTCGCCCTCGGAGCCGTACTTGCCCCGCACGTCCTGGAACACGCGGATGTAACCGGCCTTGACGAACATCTCGTCGCCCTGCGGCAGCTCCGCCAGCATATGCGGTGACTCGATCCGCGCGACGCGGCCGCTGGCATCGTAGGGTGTGCGTGTGAGCAGGATCGGTGCGTGCGCTGCACCTTTCGGTATCACGATCACGGTGTGCAGCTTGACGCCATCGCGCATCGGAATCATCACCTCGCGCTTGACGTAGTCGTAGCTCGCCGTGGGCGCGATATAACTCGCCGGAATATCCGGCGTCAGCGGTGCGGTCTGCGCCTGCAGAACGCTGCCGGACAACAACGCAGACAATGCAAAGGCAACGGTGAGTGACAACTTGCGCATAGGTGCTCCGATGCGGAGTGGCCATCGCCATGGCCGAACCCGCTGCTAGGTGGATTGCGTGCGCGGTTGCGCAACACGCCGACTGTATCGGCAAGACGCGCCGCTTCCTATCCATGACTTCCTGCACGGTAGGGCGATAGTCGACGCGGCTCTCGGTCCCAACTCGCTCTTGCAGGCTGCGGTAAACAATGCAGGGCCGGAAGTAAGTACTTCTTCGGGAAACAGGGGCGGCGCCCTGAGCTGCTCGGCGAACTGCCGATGAACCGCTTTCGGGTGCGATTTCAGCCGGTGAACGCAACACACGATAGACGCGCAAGCGGAAGCGGTGCTGCCCATGGCGCCGAGACCGCCATGCACGCCAGGACGAGAAGCAGGCTGCGGCTGGCAGTGACCCCGATCCGCTTATTGAAGATCCGCCGACGGCCGCTCTATCGGTAGGACGAAGCGAAACCCGCGTTGCTCCAGAGCGGTCAGCAAACGATCGAGTGCCACCGCCGTAGAGGGTCGGTCGTGCATCAGGAGGATGGATCGGTCTGCGGTTTGTTCCAGACCCCAACTCAGGATCTGATCGGGTTTCTTCAGCCAACTGTCTTCGCTATTGGCGTTCCATAGCACCTGTTTCATGCCCGCCAACTGCGCACTTTGCGCTACGCGGATGGATGTCTCACCAAACGGTGGTCGGAAGAAATATGGCCGATGCCCCGTCAAGCTAGCGATGCGAGCGCTGCAACCCTCGACCTGCTGTTGCAGGTCGACTGGATTCAGTCCATTGAGGTGCTGATGACTGTAACTGTGATTGCCGATAAGGTTGCCGGTATTTCCAATCTCGCTCAGCACGCGATCCGATGCTTCGTTCAAGTGGCCGCACACCAGGAAAAATATGGCGTGGGCATGATGCCACCGCAAGACGTCCAGGATGCTCTCGTCAATAATTCCATCGGCGTAGAAGCCGTCGTCGAAGGTCAATACGACATACTTTCGACCCACCAGCCGGTCGCTCGCTTTACGCCAGAGTGGATAGTCAAGCGGATTGATGCTCCCCTCCTCGGCGCTCACCACGAAACGCGGTGGGGGCAAATTGGCCCCGACGAGTAACAAGATCCCTGCACACGACAGGAAGATTGCCAGTGCAACCATGAGTGAACGAGCGGAGATGCGGATGGGTGTGGCAAGAACTTTTCGTACGCTCATGGATACGGACACCGTTCACTGTGGCTTTTGTCGGCAGAATCAGGGTCCATGCAGCAGCCTGATCCGACGTTCAGTGGCTTCTGCTGATTTCCTATCGGCATGAGTGCCAATTCAGGGCGCACCGACCTCAGATCGGCCTTCCGCGAGGTCGTGATGTGGCTGCCGATCATCCTCAGAGCGTAACGCGCTTTCGCGGGCGTGCAGATCCTTTAACTGCTGAGCCGTAGCCTTGAAATCAGCGGACCAATTTTCAGCAGGAGCATTCGCCCACGCCTGAGCTCGGTACTCAGCAACGCTGCTCGATGCCCAAATGGCAACGATGGTCCCAAGGACGGCGGCTACGGGTCGCGACAAAGCAATGGTTCGCATGGATGTATTCCCGGATGAGTTTCAGAACTGCAAGCAGACATCAGGCATAGCGCTCGCCGAATTCGGGTCAGCTGTGCTCGTCGGGAATATTTAGCAAGAACGGTGCCATGCATCATTGGTAGAAAATACAAGGAATTACATTTAGGCCGCGAACGGTTCCTTCTCGGGATGCGCCGAGAATTCTTCATCGCGCCGCTTTCTGGGCCGAACGGACCGAAGTTGGCACTTGGGTGTGCAAAGCGGTTTCAACGAGGGGCGACGATTCAACCCGGCTGACTGTCGGAGGTTTGCCAACGAGCGGCAATGCTGCACCTGGATCCTGCAGCGGACGTTGCTTATCGTTCCGGCACAGGGTTGACGGCTAAGTGGCTTTCACGCTTTCAGCAGTTCCCGCCCCGACAGAAGCCGGCCAGGTTCAGCCCGTCAGCCATCATGGAGAGGACGGAATTGGCAAGAACCAGTCAAGGCTGATCGCAACTACATTTGATTTCCGACTCGTTCCGTCGCACGCATCCAAGGACCCCTCGCCACCGTGCGAGGGGTCCTTGGATGGGTCTGTTGACACGCTGTTGAATCGAGTCATCGATCACAGCAACCGCAGCAACTCCTTCATTAGTGGCAGGCGACGTACACGCACGGCGCTGGCGCGGAACACGGCGTTGGCCAAGGCAGGTGCGGCCGTCGGCATGGCAAGGAAACTGGCACCGGTGGGTGGCAGATTGTCGGCGGGAACGATGATCACTTCCACCGCGTCAGGCAGCTGGGCCATGTTGGCGAGTGGGTAGTCTTTCAAATTGTGCTGCTGGATCTGGCCGTCATTGAACGTGATTGCCAGGTTGAGCGCAGTAGACAGCGCATCGAGCGTGGCGCCAGCGACCTGACCTTCCAGGCCCATTGGGTTGATCACACGGCCGACATCGACGGCACACACGACGCGCTGGATGGTCAGCTTCTGGCCTTGCATCGCAACTTCGATCGCATGCGCCACGTAGGCGCCGTTGACGTGCCAGCAGGCAATGCCCAGGCCGTTCACGCTATGTAACCAGTTTTTCCATTCGATGCGATCAGCGACCAGCTTGAGCACATTGATCAGGCGGCCGGTATCCAGCGTGCTGCCCGCACTCAACGCTACCTGGCGCGGGTCACCGAGCAGGCGCAGGTGGGTGTCCAGCGGGTCCTCTTTCATGCTGTGGGCGATTTCGTCGATGAAGCTTTCCACCGCGAACGCGTTGCTGAGATGTGGCATGCCGCGGGCGGGCCCGCGTGGGATCGCCGAATTCAATGCGTACCAGTCGCTGCGATAGTTCGGCACCAGCGCCGCGGGAAGTTGATCCGCGTCCACTTCGGACGTCCATAGGCGATTGTCCGGTACGCCTCGGTGCGTCAGTGCAGAGGCACTGGCCATGCGCTGGGTCCAGCCAAGCAGCTGCCGCTTGCGGTCGAGCACCGCGCCAAGCTGGTGCACACTGCCGGAGCGGTAGTAGTCGTGGTCCAGATTCTGCTCTTGGGTCCATAGCAGGCGCACCGGTTTTCCACTGGCCTGGGCCAGCATCACGGCTTCGGCGACGTAATCGTGATCGAGGCGGCGGCCGTAGCCGCCGCCGACGCGCGGCACGTTGATCTCGATCTGAGCGGGGCCGAGGCCGGTCAGGCGTTGCACTACCGCCCAGGCGTCCCGCGGCGACTGGGTAGGCACGACCACGCTGGCTTTGTCCTTGTCCAGGCGCACCAGGCAGTTCATCGGCTCGGCAGTCGCATGGGCGAGCCATGGTTGAAAGTAGGTCGCCTGTAGCCGCCGCGCCGCCTTCTTGCCAGCCGCATCCACGTCGCCATCGTTGCGCACGCGGGCACTGGGGTCAGTGGTGCCGGCGAGCAGGGCGTTGGCTTGTTGCTCCAGCGCCGCATTGCTTTCGCTGTTGCTGGAACCGGGTTTCCACGTCAGTTTGAGTTTGTGCAGTCCCTGCAGCGCTGCCCAGGTGTCTTCGGCCAGTACCGCAACGGTCGGTGCGATCACCGTGCTACCCCACGGCTGACCGGGCTCCGGTTTGAGTTGCACCACTTTCACCACGCCTTTGATGGCCATGGTGTCAGTGCTGTCGATCTGCTCCAGCGTGCCGTCCGGCCATGGGCAGTGCGCCAGCACGGCGACCAGCGCATCACCGGATTGCTGGTCGATCGCAAACTGCATCTGGCCGGTGACGATGGCACGTGCGTCCACGTCGCCAGCGGGCTTGCCGATCAGCTGATAGCGATCGGCGCTCTTCGGCGGGGGCGCATTGTCCGGCAGGGCGATCTTGCTGGCATCCTCGACCAGGCTGCCGTAATCGAGACGACGGCCGTCTGGAGCAATCACTGCGCCGGATTCGCAGCGCAATCGGTTGGCCGGCACGCCGAGTCGCTGCGCTGCAGCCTGCAGCAAGAGCCAGCGGGCCAATGCGCCAGCTTGGCGCAGGTCGGCCCACGCGGCGGGAATCGAGCTACCGGTGCCACCGATCTGACGCCCATAGGTCCAGCGTGGTTGGCCGTTGTTGTCGGCCACGCCAAGGCCAAGCGGCACCACGCGGACGCGGCGCCAGTCAGCGTCGAGTTCGTCGGCGATGATCCGCGGCAAGGACGTAGCCACGCCGGTGCCGGTATCCGGATCGCGTGCGCCGATCAGCACATTGCCGTCGCTGTCGATGCGCACATAGGCGCCCAGGTCGTAGAAAGTATTGCCGAGCAGACCCAGTGGTACCGGCGCATCCGCCGCATCGGCGGCGCTTATGCCAACCATCAGCACGCCGGCGCCGGCTGCCAATACCTGCAGGAAGCGTCGGCGCGAAAGCCGGATGCCGTCGTTGTGCATTCCCTCGTTGGTGATGCGCGCGCTCATGCCTGGCCCGCCTTGCCGGCAGCGACACGCTTGATCGCGCGGCGCACGCGGGTCTGGCAGCCGCAGCGGCACAGGTTCGGCAGCTGGTCGATATCGTCATCGCTGGGCTGTTTCTTGCGCTTGAGCAGATCGACGGCGGCCATCAGCCAGCCGGGCGTGCAATAGCCGCAGCCGATCGCGTCCTCGTCGATGAAGGCCTGTTGCACCGGATGCAAGGTGCCGTCGTTGGCGGCCAGCCCCTCGACTGTGGTCACCCGTTTATCGGCCAGCTTGGCCATCGGCATGCTGATCGCAGAGACCGCCTTGTCATTCACCAGGACCAGGTCAGCACCATTTTCGCCGTGCGCGCCACCGTACTTGGTGCCGGTCAGGCGCAGCACATCGCGCAGGTACCACAGCAGCGGCATCTGCGGATCGCCGGTATGGCGATAGTTTTCGCCGTTGATCTCCAGAGCAATGCCGTCGCGTACCTTCTCGGGAACGATGGTGCTGTCGGGAGTGACCGGCACGGCCTGGACTTGCACGGGTGCCATCAGAATCTCCTTCAAAACTTATCCGCACATTGTGGCATTGACGGCCGCCGCTTAGGAGCGATTGCGGCTGAACAGACGTTGCCAGATGAAATAGACCGGCACGCCCGCAGCCATGATCAGCAGGACGATGCCGGTGCTGCGCGGGCTGTCGCGCAGGGTCGCCACCAGCACCAGTGCAATGGTGACCACAAACAGCAGTGGCAATAGCGGGTAGCCAGGCACGCGAAAGCTGGCCGGTTCGGTGCCATGGCGGCGATACCAGAACAGGGTGGCGACCCCGACGGCACAAGCCAGCCAGTCGCCGAATGTGGCGTAATCCAGCAACTGGCCGTAGTTGACTGACAGCGCCAGCACGATTGCCCAGCCGGACAGCAACAACAGCGCAATATTCGGCGTGCGATAGCGCGGATGCAGCTGCGCCACCGAGCGGAAGAACAGCCCGTCTTCGCCCATCACCTGGAGTACCCGCGCGCCGGCAACCAGCGTGATATTGCAGAAACCGAGCGCTGAAATCGCCACGCCGAGCGCAATCACCTTGGCACCGAGCGGGCCGAATACCTGCTGCATGACATCCGCTGCCGGCGCGCGGCTGGCCGCCAGCCCGGCATGACCGAGTACGGCCAGGTAAGCCACGTTGACCAACGCATACGCCGCGATCACCAGCAGCATGCCGAGCAGCAGGGCGCGTGGCAGCGTGCGCTGCGGATCACGCACTTCGCCGGCCAGATTGTTGAGATAGGTGAAACCGGAATAGGCAAATAGCACCGGCAACGCCGCGCCGATGAAACCGACCCCGTGGCGCGCAGGATCCGTGGCTAGCACCGGGGCATGGCCGGTGCCCGCGAAGAACAAGCCGCAGACGACCAGCGCCGCCACCGCCAGCAGCTTGAGCAGGGCGAACAGATTCTGGATCTGCGCGCCGAGGCGCAGGCCGAACAGGTTCAGGCCGGTCACAAACACCAGCGCACCCACCGTCAGCGGCAGCGCCCAGGCGGGCGATAGGCCGAACAGGGCGCAGGCGTAGCTGGCGAAAATCGTGGCGACCGCCGCACTGGAGCCGGAGTAGATCACCAGCAGCATGGTCCAGCCGAACAGGAACCCGGCCAGTGGCCCGAACGCCTCACGCAGGTAGACGTAACTGCCGCCGGCCTGTGGTCGCCGTGCACCGAGCTCGGCATAACACAGCGCGCCGATCAGCGTGAGCACGCCAGCGCCGACCCACATCAGCAACAGGGTCAATCCCGAATCGGTGCGCTGCGCAGCAATGCCGGGGTTGAGAAAGATGCCACCGCCGATGATGCCGCCGACCACGATCAACGCGGCGTCCCACGGGCGCAGGCTACGCAGGTAAGCGGATGTCGCAGAGTCACTCATGATATCGCCGCAGCAGGAGAGCAGCGGCGAGCATGCTGGCTGAGCCGGATGGCGGCAAGCCCCTCGTCGTCCCGTTCAAGCGCCAAGGTAATGTCGCCAGCCGGCGCCCGGGAGGGGCCGGCTGGCGGAGGGTGCTACAGACCTATGCTCATGAACAGGGCGAGATTAGCCACGTTGAGCGTGCCGATACCCGATCCTGGCTCGTAACCCTGGATGCCCTGATAGAACCAGTTGTCTCCGTTACGGATGTCGTTGAAAGGCGACAACGAGCCGTAACCGAAGATGTTCTGCAGGAAGTACACCTGGGGATTCCAGAAGCCCACCCGGTGCCTGGCGCTCTGCGTCAGCAACGCGCTGATGCCGTTGAGCTGTGGTGCCACGAAACTGGTGCCACCTTCGCCGTTCTCGGCGCCGCCATCAACCGTCGACACGAATTGATAACCGGTTTCGGGATCCGCATTCAACGCGATGTCGGGTACGTTCCTGCCCCTGAACTGGCTGGGCAATACCAGCAAGGTGGTCGGGCCGGCCACCGGGTCGTTGAAGACCAGCGACTGGTTCTTCTCGCTGCGGCGGATGCCCTGAGTCAGCAACTGGTAGAACGGTGTGCGCCAGAACACGCTTACGCCGCCGCCGCCACCGCTGGCGAACAGGTCATATTTGCCGGGTTCGACCTAGTCGAGGTAGGTTTGCAGGTAGTCCCAGCCCCATACGCTCTCCTTCGTGATGGCTGCGGTCGGGCCGCCACCGAAGCTGAACGTGTATGGCACGGTGGTGCCGCCTGCCGCCGTCATGTACGGATCGGAAGCTGGCGAGTCGACCGTCAGCGGGGCGGTGAAGTCGCCCACAGCCGTGCCAACGCCCAGCTGACGCACGGTGTCATAGGCACCCGAGTCGCCGGAAGCGGCGAACACCGATTGTCCCTGCGCTGCCGCCTCCATGAAGATCTGGTCGAACGCGATCAGATCACCCGCATCGCTAGTGTCGGTGACACTGGCGCCGTCGACGTTGAGCGCGGCGAAATTGAAGATTTCAGGCGAGCCCCAACTGGTCGAAATGCTGTCCGCCTTGTTGTCGGACACCGCCTGCATGAATGCATCGGTAAACCCGTTGCCTGCATTGGGTGCGTCGTAGACGATGATGTTCGCAAACGGCGCGATGCCGCCGGACTGCTCCACATCGAGCGAGGTCTCACCACTACCGTCATCGATAGCGCCGCCGCCATCGACGTGCACCTGGGTGATCCGGTTCGGCTTGGTGGTCAGGCCGATGTTGGTCCAGTACGTCTGCGCGTCGGCCGGGAAGAAATCGGACAGGGTGACGATAGCAACCGTGGAGCCCTTGCCGTTGATGCCAGCTTTGTACAACGGATTAATGTTGTAGAAATTGGCGACGTCGCCCACAGTGTAGTTGCCTGGTTCGCCGGTTGCGGTGGGATTGCCCGGTGCGGGTTTTTTGCTCTGTGTGGCGGCCAACGTGTTCGCGTGTGTACCCGCGGCAGCGGGCGGCGCCAGCCCATGGATGCGATGTGACTTATATTTCGGTTCGTTGTTGAGGCCGGTGGCGATTACCAGCGTGTTTGCAAGTTCGGGCGGCAGCAGCAGCGCGGTGGCGGGACGATGGAACTGTTGGCCGGTGGTGCGCGAGACGTAGGTGTGGATGGACGTCTGGAAGGCTGAGCTGAACTGACCCAGCGTGCCGGTGGCCCGGATACCCATGTGGTTCGGCAAGACCTGGCTGCTGAGACCGTGTTTCTGCAGGAACGCTTGTGCCTGGGCGATTTCCGCATTCGTTGCGCCATATTGGCTCGCAAATTGACTGGTGCTGAGGAATTGCTGGTAGTGGGGACTGCCGCGAGTAACGGTGTCCTGGATGTATTGCGCCAGTGCGGCCTGGTTATGCAGCTTCAGTACCAGTGTGACGTTGACGGGTTGGCTGGTTGCAGCAACACCCACGTCGGTGGCTGCTTGTGGATTGGCTGCCAGTGCAGCTGTGGTGAGTCCGGTGAACAGTAACGTCAGGGATGCTGCCAGGGTCGTGCGATGCAGGGTCGCGAGCATATGTATTTCTCCAATGACGAAAACTCTGGCACGAAGTAGAGGCAGCCCTCGCAGTTGTCATCCGTGCGAGGGCGATTCCGCCGTGCGGCCAGGCCTTGGTACAACGTAAGAATTACGAGTTCCCCATCTGCACGGCGTCCCCCTGAAGATCACCGCGTACAGACGCGTCGAAACTACATGCCGCATGTACCGAGCGGAAGTGCCGGGGAGGGATGCAAATTCCCACGGCCGCAATAGATCGATCCAATGATTGCGCCACGTGTTGGGGTTGGCCCTGGAGTTCGAAGAGTTTTCGTGGTGCTTGGGGAACGGATAACAACACGTGCCAGTGCTCTCAGGCACAGCTGCGGCGCGGTATGAGTTCGCGAGATCGCGCCCGACGACGACCGGCACAGCGAGGTCGGGCATCGCTGTGTTCAGCTCAATCTGCGAAAAGCGACTATTCGCCATACATCTCCTTGGCGGAAGACCGCCGCCAAGGAGATGGTCCGTGCTATTCAACCCATCAATGTGCGTGGATCAACCCATCATGGGACCCGTACAAACTTCTTCCATGCTGCGAGCAGGTTGCTGGCCTGCAATACAGGTCAGGCTTGGGCAATACTCAGAAGCCGTCGCGCAGGAACGTATTGAAATTCGCCACGTTGAGCGTGCCGATGCCGGCACCCGGCTCGTAACCCGGGATCCCGTGGTAGAACCAGTTGTCACCGGCTGTGATGTCGCTGAAGGGCGAGAACACGCCATAGCCGAAGAAGTTCTGCAGCAAGTAGACCTGTGGGCCCCACAGGCCGATGCGACGGCCGTTGCCCTGCCGCAGCAACGCGGTGATGCCGTTGAGCTGCGGTGCAACGAAGCTGGTGCCCCCAAAGCCATCAGCCACGCCGGACCCAGCGAAATCCACCGTATCGATGACGGAATAACCGGTCTCGGGATCGGCATTCAGGGAAATGTCCGGCAGATTGCGCCCGGCAAAATTCGCCGGCAGCGTGAAGAGCGTCTGTGGCGAACTTCCGCCGAAGAAGATCAGCGACTGGTTCGGTTCGCTGCGCCGGATCCCGCGGGTGAGCAGTTGATAAAACGGCTCAGGCCAGTAGATGCTGACGCCGCCGCCACCGCCCGAGGCGAAGACGCGTGGCTGCCAGCCACCGGGTATCGGGTCGTTGGCGTTGAGGTAGTTGGCGATATAGTCCCAGCCCCACACCTGTTCGTGCTTGATCGACTCTGTCGGTCCTCCGCCTGAGCCCAGGAAGTAGGTGATGTTGAAGCTGAAGGGCCGTGTGGTTCCTCCGGCCGCCGTGATGTAGGCATCGTCGGCAGGCGATTGCACGGTCAGGGGCGTGCTGTATTCGGGTGGGGCGGCGCCTTCTTCCACCAAGTCGTAGGCACCCGAGTCCCCCGTGGCGGCGAATGTCGAGATGCCCTGTGCGGCGGCTTCAAGGAAAATCTGGTGGAAGGCTTTCAGGATGCCGGTGTCATCGACGCCACCATCCGTTTGTGGAATCAGATCCTCCTCGGCCTCTCCCCAGCTGGTCGAGATGCTGTCCGCGATATTTTCGGAGACGGCTGTGTAGAACGCGTCGGTGAAGTTGCCGTTGGTGATGTTGGGTGCCTCATAAACGCGGATGTTCGCTTGGGGCGCCAAGCCGCCGGACTGCTCCACGTCCAACGCGGTTTCGTCATCGCCGACACCTGCAACGGGCGTATCGCCCCCATCGACGGGGATCACGGTGATGCGGTTGGCTTTGACTGGCAGGCCGATCATGGTCCAGTACGCATACGCATCGCTGGGTTGGAAGGCCGCCAGTGTGACGATGCCGATGGTCGAGCCCTTGCCATTGATGCCGGCCTTATACAGCGGGTTGATGTTGTAGAAGTTGGCAACGTCGCCGACCGTGTATTCGCCAGGGACGCCGGTGGCGGTACTGTTGCCCTGGGTTTGCGCGACGGCCGTGCTCTTGCTCGACAACTTCAAGGCGCCGAGTCGATCCGCGCGAGCGATGTTGGGATGCAGTTTCACATCCGTGCTGAGTCCGGCGGCGGATAGCAGCGTATCGGCGATGACGGACGGGATGGACGGTTGTCTGCTGGGCCGGTGAAAGTGCCGCCCGTCAGTCGACTGGTAGTCGTGAACAGACGTCTGGAAGGCCGCGCTGAACTGGCTGATCGTACCGGTGGCATTGATCGCCAGGTGATTGGACATGACCGTGGTTGAGGTGATGCCCTGTTGTTTCAGGAACGCCTGGACGCGGGCGATCTCGCTGGCGGTTGCGCCATAGCGATCCGCAAACTGGCTTGTGGTGAGGAACTGGTGGTAAAGCGGATCGCCAAGGGTAACGGTTCGCTTGATGTAATCCTCCAGCGCAGCCTGGTTGTGCAGCTTCAGTACCAGCGTGACATTCACCGGCTGGTTTTTTGCCGTTGCGCCCAGATCGGTGACTGTCTGCGGGTCGGCTGCCAGTGCAGCGGTGGAGAGGCCGGTAAGCAACAGTGTCAGGGATGTTGCCAGGGCCTTGCGGTGCAAATTCGTATGCATGTGAATTTCTCCAATGACGAAAACTCTGGCGCGAAGCGGTAGCTTCACCCGCAGCTGGCAGCTGTCTGTCATACATGCGGGACCGCCCCATCTCCCCGGGCCAGGCCATAGTGCGTTTCATCAACTCATGTGGTTCCCAACCATTTTCCGCTGGCGCGATGCCCCCTGAAGATCACTTCGCGCGTTCAACTAGATCCAGAAAAGCCGACTCTTCGCC
>JBAPPP010000580.1:0-4639 GCA_049280175.1 Rhodanobacter sp. | reverse complement strand
CATCCAGCCCGTCCAGCAACGCCGCCGGGCCCGGCTGCAAAATAATCGGCGACTTGATCTCATAAAGGTCACCGTTACGCACCGCCGGAATGGACTCCCAACCCGGCCGCGCCGCGACCTTCTCCGGGCGGAAGCGCTTGCCGCACCACGAGCCGAGGATGATGTCCGGCGCGCGACGTATCACTTCATCGCCATTCGGAAGAATGCGTTGCTTTGCCAGTGGCTCGCGGGCGAGTTCGGGGAAGCAGTCGTCGCCACCCGCGATGCCGATGATTTCGGCGACCCAGCGGATGCCGGTGATGATCGGATCGTCCCACTCCTCGAAGTACACCTTCGGACGGCGTGGCAATTTTGCGACGGTGGCGCGGACGTCGGCGATATGTTGCTCGATCTGCTGCGCATAAATCTCGGCCTTGTCGTGCGCACCGACCATCGCGCCGAGCCGACGGATATAGGCGAGGATGCCATCCACGCTGCGATGATTGCTGATCCATACTTCGACCCCAGCCTTGATCAGCTCGCGCGCGATATCGGCCTGGATATCGGAGAAGCCGATCGCCAGGTCGGGCTCGAGCTTGAGGATCTCGCCGATCTTCGCGTTGATGAACGCCGAGACCTTGGGCTTTTCCTTGCGCGCCCGCGGCGGACGCACGGTGAAACCGGAGATGCCGACGATGCGTCGATCCTCGCCCAACGCGTACAGCACCTCGGTCGGTTCCTCGGTGAGGCAGACGATGCGCTGCGGAAAGTGGTCGGACAATTTGGGATCGGTCACGCGTTCAGTGCCCCAGCACGGTCACCGTGACCTTGCGCTGGTGCGAGTCGGTACGGTGCTCCCACAGATAGATGCCCTGCCAGGTGCCCAGCTGCAGTTTGCCGCCATGCACCGGCAGGGTGAGGCTGACCCCGGTGAGAATGGCGCGGACGTGCGCAGGCATGTCGTCCGGCCCTTCGGCATCGTGCTGGAATATCGCATCGCCATCGGGCACGGCGCGGGCGAACCAGCGCTCCAGATCGGTGCGCACGGCGGGGTCGGCATTTTCGCTGATCAGCAGCGAGCAACTGGTATGCGCGGTGAACACATGGGCGATACCCGTCTGCACATGACTGGCTGCCACGGTTTCGCCCACCTTTGCCGTGATGTCGCTGAAGCCGCGGCCACGCGTGTGCACGGCGAAGCCGGTCTGCGCAACATGCTCCGCGGGCATGGGTCGAGTCACGGATAGAGTAGCCGGCTGGTCCAGGTCTGGCCGTGGCGGCTCCAGCGCACGCGCTCATGCAGGCGGAACTCGGCGCCGTACCAGAACTCCAGCGTATCCGGTTCCACCACGTAACCGCCCCAGTGCGGTGGCCGGGTCACTTCGCGTCCTTCGAACTCATGCTCGTAGCGCGCCACCCGCTGCTCGAACGTGTCGCGATCCGGCAGCGTCTGCGATTGCAGTGAAGCCCAGGCGCCAATCTGGCTTTGGCGTTCGCGGCTGGCAAAGTAGGCATCGGATTCCTCCGCCAGCAGCTTGCGCGCGGCACCTTCGACGCGCACCTGTACGCCCTCGCGCACCTGCTTCCAGTGGATGCACAACGCAACCTGCGGATGCGCTTCGAGCTGGCCACCCTTGTCGCTCTGATAATTGGTGTAGAAACGCAGACCACGCTCGTCGACGCCCTTCAGCAGCACGATGCGCGAAGCCACCCGGCCGGAACTATCCACCGTGGCCAGATTCATCGCGGTCGGTTCGCGCTCGTCACTGGCTTTGGCCTCATCCAGGAGTCGCAGCAAGGTATCCAGAATTTCGGGATTGAGCATGGTGTCTGAAACTTTCCTTTTGCATCGTGGCCGACTCGCGCCATCATGGCGCGGATGATCACTACCGATGATAGTGCAATGCCCTACCCATCCAGTACCGCCATGATAAATCGGGCGACATCCCACTTCCCTGCCATGGCAGGTTACGCCAGCGGCGGTTCTGCTGACGGGCTGGAAACTGGTGCGGCCTGCCAGCCGCGGCGTTGGTGCAAGACGGTACGTTGCGGATGAAATCTCAGCCCAGCATGCAGAACGAGGGACTGGCGAGCCACTTGCTCGACCAGTATGCGGGGCGCATTGCCCGCTCACGGCGGCCCTACATCATCGGCTTGTCCGGCCTGCAGGGCAGCGGCAAAAGCACCCTGGCACGGGTGATGAAGGTCCAGGCCGAGGCGCGCGGCTGGGCCACCGAAATACTCTCGCTGGACGATTTCTATTACGCCCGTGGCGACCGCGAGGCGCTGGCACAGCAGGTGCACCCACTATTGCGCAGTCGCGGCGTGCCCGGCACGCATGAGATTGAGCTGTTGCTCTCGGTGCTGTCAGCGTTGCCGCTTGCCTCGGACAAGCTGCCCGTGACCCACCCGCGGTTCGACAAAGGTCGCGACACACGCATTCCGCCCTCGCGCTGGCCGCGTATTACCCGCCTGCCGAAGCTGGTGATCGTGGAGGGCTGGGCGCTGGGCATCCGCCCGCAATTGCAGGGCGCGTTGAGCACCCCGATCAACGAACTGGAGCGCACGGAAGATCCCGACGGCAGCTGGCGAAACTGGGTCAACAAGCAATTGCGCGGCTACCAGCCGCTATGGCGCAAGTTCGACGCACTGATCGTGCTGCAGGCACCCAGTTGGGAGATCGTGAACCGCTGGCGCAGCGAACAGGAGCAGGACCTGTTGGCGCGGCACGCGCCGCTGGCCATGGACGCCGTCGCCATGCAACGGTTTCTCGCCCACTTCGAACGCCTTAGCCGGCATGCCCTGGCCACGCTGCCGGCACTGGCCGACACCTGTGTGGAATACGACGACGAGCGGCACGTGACCGGGCTCAGTCACGGCTGAGTCGCCACGCGCCCATGGCCGTTATCCGTCGTGCGCGGCCCGCCTGATATCCTGCATCAAGGGATCGACCAAAGCCGCATAGCCGTCCCGCGCATCCGGCCATTGCGGCGTAAAACCACTGCTGCGCAAGCGTGCATTGCTCAGCCGTTTGCTGCCAATGCCGGCAGGTGCAGGGCCTTCGCCGGGCAGCGCTGCACCGATCAGTTCCGCCAAGTGGTCGTACAACACATCGAGCGGCAAGGGTGTGCTGTCCACGCCCAGATACAGCGGCAGCGGATCGGCCAGTTCCAGCAGATGCACGATCGCGGCAGCGGCATCGTCGACATGGATGCGGTTGGCCCAATGCGCCAACGTTCGCGGCACTTGCACCTGCCCTGTCCGCAGGCGCTCGAGCAGCTGCAGCCGGCCAAACCCGTACAGCCCGGCCAGACGCAACACGATGGAAGCTATCGGCTGTGCGGCGAGCAGCCGTTCCGCCTCAAGCAAGACCTTGCCGTTGAAGCCAGGTGGGGCCGGCGCCGTGGATTCATCCACCCAGTCACCGCCATGCTCGCCGTAGACCGCACTGGAAGAAACCAGCAACACGCGCTGCAGCGATTCGCTCCCCAGTGCTTCGAGCAAGTGACGCAGGCCATCCACAAACGTGGCGCGATAGGCGGATTCATCGCGCCGATCCGGCGTCGGCAGATAGACCAGCCGGGTAAGGCCTGCGGGCAGCAGGCGCAGAGTTCCCGGCTGGGTCAGATCACCAGGTAGCCAGCGGATGCCACTGTCGTCCTGCAGCGGCGGCTGGCGTCGCAACGCCCAAACCTCATCGCCACGGGCCAGCAGGCGCTGCGCAACACGCAGGCCAAGGTCGCCGCAGCCGGCCAGCAATACGCGTTCGTTCACCACTGCCTCGCTCTCCACAGGTGCCGGACGTGCCCTGTTAGCATTTGCCCATGAATCCGTCGTGCAATCTGTTCATCATCGGCCCGACTGGCGCCGGCAAGACGTCCATCGGGCGTCGCCTTGCCGCGCATTATGGACTGCCGTTCGTCGATCTCGACCAGGAGATCGAACGGCATTGCGGCGTGGACGTCAGCACAGTGTTCGAGATTGAAGGCGAGGCCGGGTTTCGCCAGCGCGAAAGCGCGTTGCTGGATGAACAAAGCCAACGCCCCGGCGTATTGCTGGCGACCGGCGCCGGCGCCGTGCTTGCCGAGCACAATCGCCGGCACTTGGCCGAGCGCGGCTACGTGGTATGGCTGCAGACCAGCATCGAACAACAACTGGAGCGCCTGGAACGCGATACCCGCCGACCGCTGCTGGCTGGCGTGGATCGCCACGAGAAACTGCAGGCGATGGCGCTGATCCGCGGGCCGCTATACCGCGGCCTCGCCGACCTGACGGTTCCCGGCGAGCACGGCAGCGTCGCCGCCGCCAGTGAACGCTGCATCGCACTGATCGATCATCATTGGCAGCGCACGCCCACCGCATGGCCTCAGCAAACCGCATGAAAAATCCGGATCTCCAGACCATCACGGTCGCCCTCGGCCAACGCAGTTATCCGGTATGGATCGGCGCTGGCCTGCTCGCCGACCATGCCCGCTGGCGCGCCATGTTGCGCGGCCGGCATGCACTGGTGATCAGCAACACTACGGTGGCGCCGCTGTATTTGGAGCGCGTGGCGACGGGGCTGGAAGGCCTGCGGTGGTCGTCGTTCCTGCTGGAAGACGGCGAAGCGCACAAGACGTTCGCCAACGTCGGTCGCGCGCTTGAAGCGCTGGGCCAGCTT
>JBAPPP010000579.1:0-7102 GCA_049280175.1 Rhodanobacter sp. | reverse complement strand
GTCGATATGACAGCAGCTGCGCATGGGTCGTGAGTGCCGTCACGAGGCCGAATGGTTTATTAGCTTGCGCTCCCTCCCCTGCGAGCAGGGGAGGGTTGGGGAGGGGTGACGCTCTTCGGCAAGAGCGAACCCCCTCCCAGCCTCCATCTGCGACCGAAGGGAGTCCCTTCTTCGGGGCGAGCAGGGGGAGGAGCTGATGCGCGAGCGGGTGTGAACCCATCATGCGTGCATCCGGATGTGCTTTGGTTCGCCGCCATGAAAGCTCACCGTGCCGTGACTGGTGACCATGGCCGCGCCACCGCGCGCGGTGTGCATCTCCAGCAATTGATTGACTAGCGCGATGCCGACGCGGTCGAGGTTGGCGTAGGGCTCGTCGAGCAGCCACAGCGTGGCCGGCAGCAACAGCAATCGCGCCAGTGCGGCCCGCTTTTTCTGGCCGGCGGAAAGCCGGCGCACGGGTTCGTCTTCGTAACCGCCCAGGCCGATCTCGATCAGCACTGTCGCCACGCTCATGCCTTCGCGATGACCGTTCAGGCCGGCCGCAATCTGCAGGTTTTCACGCGGGCTGAGATCGGCCTTGAGACCCAGCTGATGGCCAAGAAACAGGATTTCGCCGGCACATTGGTCGCGCTGCAGCGGCTCACCGCGCCAGCGCAGCTCGCCATCGCCAACGTGCAGCAATCCGGCGAGGATACGCATCAAGGTGGTCTTGCCGCTGCCGTTATCGCCTTCGATCAGCGCCAGTTCGCCCGCGTGCAGCCGAAAATCCAGCGGCGCGAACACCGGTTCGTCCTGGCGCTGAAAGCTCAAGGCCCGCGCTTCAAGCAGGGGCGGGGCGGTGTTTGCGGCGGTCATTAGCTCAATTGTCCGCAATGCCGGCCGCGCTTGTCCATGCGGCGTGCTGCCGCCGGGTCAGGGACCTCAGGCAGGCTCTCACGGGCGCAGCAAACGCAAGTGGGCGATTTCGCTGCCTTGGCCGTGCACATAGGCGTTTTGCTCATAGCGCTGGCCCAATGCGTCCAGCGTGGGGAGGTCCGGGCCGATCACGAACAGGCTGGGCTCACTCCAGCCGCTGGCGCCGACCCCGAGCGCCGGGTAGATCACTGCTTCCGGCCATGAGCGCAGTGCAGCCAGCAGCCCGCATTGCGCGCCCAGATTATCCTCCGGCGAGCGCGGCTCCGAGCGGGGATTCCACGCCGTGATGAACCCCCATGATCGAGCGCCGACGAGTGCCTGCAGCGTCGCCGGCAGTGGCTGATCGACGTGGATGCTGGCCCATGTCACCTCGTCGAGGCAGACGAGGTAATCGGTGGCGCGATACGCGTCGATCAGTGCCTTATCCATGCCGCAGTGGTGGCAGCGGCGGCAGGCTGGACCGGAGCAGGCTCTCCGCTGCGGCGAGATCGACATCCGCCACGCGGGTCGTGCCACGCAGCAATTGTTCGAGCAGGACGTCCTGCGCCTGTCCGCGTTCGAGCGCGTAGGCGTAGGGCAGGTGGGTGAACGTGACCATGCGGTAGCGCGCCATGTAGTGCTCAGGCGCGCGTTCGGCCAGCAAGGCGCCCAGTTCGCGCTTGGCCAGGTAATGCGGATCGGCGACCGAGTCGCGCATCTCCAGGTAGTTTTCGAGCGCCATCGTGGCGATCGCGTTCGCATTGGGCTGACGCACGCGCTGGAACTCGGCGAACACCTCGGCACTGTCGTTTGGCGCCGCGGCCAGCAAATTCGCCAGTACCACGGTGTCTTCAAAACCACAGTTCATACCCTGGCCGTGGAACGGCACGATCGCGTGAGCGGCGTCGCCAATCAGCAAGGCGCGGCCGTCCAGATGCCAGCGATCCAGATAGAGCGTGGACAGGGTCCCGACCGGGTGGTTGTCGAAGTCCTCGTTGAAGCGCGGGAGCAAGGGCAACAGCCCCGGGAACTGGTCGCTGAAAAATGCCGCCGCAGCATCCGCATTGGGCAGGCTGGCGAAACTTGGCGCCGCGCCTTGGGCAGGTGGCTGGCTTGCCAGAAACAACGTGACCGTGAAGCTGCCCTCGGTATTCGGCAAAGCGATACACATGTAGCTGCCACGCGGCCAGATGTGCAGCGCGTTGGGCTCCAGCGCGAACTGGTCGCGGCCGCCGCTGAGCTGAAGGACGGCGGCGGGCAATTCGCTGCTCGGCGGAATCTCCAGTTCCTTGTAGCCATGACCGAGCGACTCGATCCGTTCGCCCAGCGGACTGTACGCATTCATTGCCGCGCGGACGGCAGAGCCGGCGCCATCGGCACCGATCAACATGCCGACCTGGTGGCTGCGTTCCACACCCGCCTCATCGACCATCCGGATGCGCTGCTGGTCGAAGTCGGCACTGAGCAGCGACTGTCCGAAATGAAACTGCACGCCGGCTGCTTCGGCCGCATCCAGCAGCAACATGTTCAATGCGCCACGCGACACCGACCAGATCACCTCGCTATCGTCCACGCCGTATCGTTGCAGTCCGCTCTTGCCCTCGCGGTCGTGCACCATCCGCCCACGCATCATCACGGCGCGCTGCAATACGTCGTCAGCAAGCCCGGCGCTGCGCAATGCCTGCAAACCGCGTTCGGCCAAAGCCAGGTTGATCGAGCGACCACCCTGGAAACCGGCCAGGCGCGGATCGGCGCGTTTCTCGTAGACCTCGACCGCAAAGCCGCGCTGCGCCAGTTGCTGGGCGAGCAGGGCGCCGACCAGGCCGCCGCCAATGAGGGTGATGGGTTGCTGCGCCATGCTGCGATCCGACAGGGGAATCCGCCCACTGTTCCGCAAGCGGCGGATTACTGCAATCCCGCGCTACTCAGAAGCTCATGAAGTAGCCGCCGTTGACCGGCAGGTTGACGCCGGTGATATAGCCGGCGTCATCGGCACCGAGAAAGCTCACGGCGCGGGCAATGTCTGCCGGTGCGCCGAGGCGGCCGACCGGAATGTCGGCAATGATCTGTTCGCGAATCTCGACGGACACGGCTGCAACCATCGGGGTGTCGCAGTAGCCCGGCGAAACGGTATTGACGGTGACGCCCTTGCGCGCCGTCTCACGCGCCAGCGCCATGCTGAAACCGTGTACCCCGGCCTTGGCAGCGCAGTAGTTGGTCTGACCGAACTGACCGGTCTGGCCATTCACCGAGCTGATGTTGACGATGCGGCCGAAGCCGCGTGCCGTCATGCCTTCGACCACGTTGCGGCACATGTTGAACACGCCATCCAGATTCACCCGCATCAGCTCGTGCCATTGCTGCGGGGACATCTTACGCAGGCTGGAGTCGCGGGTAATTCCGGCGGCGTTGATCAGGATATCCAGGCTGCCGTGCTGCTGTTCAATGCGTTCGGTCAGCTGCTGGCAGCTGTCGAAGTCGCTGACATCGGCTGCCTCGAAGGTGATGGCGCCATCGAAGCCGGCGAGCTCATGTCGAAATGCGCTGACGCGCTCGTCGCGTGCGGCCAGATCCACGGCGATCACCTGCCGGCCGGCCTGCGCCAGCTGGCGACAGATTTCAGTGCCGAGGCCGCCGATACCTCCGGTGACCACGGCAATACGCTTAGGGAGACCGCGCTCACCGAGAGCAGGCTTACGGAGGGCAGATTCGCTCATCGGCGTTCCATTTTGGCTTTTCATGCCGCAGGGCAGCACATGCTGTGCTGCAGCGGTCGAATGGGGATATGACGGGCGACGCGCGAACGCGCGTCGATGCCTGGGCCAGGGTCAGCCGGACTTCAGCCCGGTTTCTTGCCGCCGCGCCCGCTCGTACCCGGTTGCGGGATCACCTGGGCGGCGGTGTCGATGAGGCCGCGCTGCATTGCCTTCCACGCGTCCATATTGCGCGCGGTCAGGTCATTCAGCGTGGTCCAGGGCGTCTGTCCCATCAGGCTGTTGAGCTGGCTGCGGAACTGCGTCTGCTGATCCAGGAACACCTGCAGGCTGCGCTCCAGATAAGGCCCCATGAAGCCTTGCAGCGAATCGCCGTAGAACCGGATGATCTGGCTGAGCAGCTGCGGCGACAGCATGGGCTGTCCCTTGTCTTCGTGCTCGGAGATGATCTGCAGCAAGACCGAACGAGTCAGGTCCTCGCCGCTCTTGGCGTCGCGGACTTCGAAATCCTCGTTGTCCAGCACCAGCTGACGGACTTCCTCCAGCGTGATGTAGCTGGAGATTTCCGTGTCATACAGACGACGGTTCGGATACTTCTTGATGGTGCGCTTGGTTTGTGCCATGCGGAACAAACTAGCAGAAGATATTGCGCCGCACCAGTCGGGGCGGGGCGTTCATGCTGCACTCGCCAGCTGCAGCAAATCGGTCAGTGGCCCCCGTGCCCACCGGCACTGCCGAATGGCGGCCTGGCCAGCCACAGCAGCGGAATCAGCAGGATGAAGATGATCGAGCACGTCCAGAACACGTCATTGACCGCAAGCGTGGCCGCTTCCCGGCTGAGCAGCTGGTCGACCACGGTCAGGCCACGCTGGCCGCTCAGGCCCGCAGCCTGCAATTGCTGCAGAAACCCCGTCGCCGCGGGTGCCGCAGGGTTGATGTTTTCGGTCAGCGACGCATGGTGGAACTCGGTGCGATGCTGCCACAGGGTCACGGTCAGAGCGGTGGAAACACTGGAGCCGAGCGTACGGAAAAAATTGGCCAGGCCCGAGGCGCTGGCAATCTGCTCCGTGGGCAGTCCGGACAGGTAGATCTGGTTCAGCGGAATGAAGAACAGCGGGATGCCCAGACCCATCACCAGTCGCGGCCACACCATGCTGACGTAGGACGCGCTGCTGTCGAAAGTGGACAGCCAGAACGAGCAACCTGCGAGTATCACGAAAGCCGTCGTGATCATCGCGCGTAGGTCGAACTTGCCCAACATGCTACCGACGAGCGGGGAAAACAGGAACGCCAGTACACCGACCCAGGCGGCGGTGAGGCCGGACCAGGTGGCGGTAAAGCCCAGCGTGGTCTGCAGCCACAGCGGCGACACCACATTGACTGCGAAAAACGCCAGCATGCCGAACGACATCGCGGTGACGCCGACAGTGAAGTTGCGTTGCTTGAACAGCGACAGGTCGATCACCGGATGCTTCGCATTGAGCTCCCAGGCGATCAGGAAACTCAGGCTCACCACGGCGATCAGGCCCAGGGTGAGAATCAACGGCGAGGCAAACCAGTCGTGGTCGTTGCCGTTGTCCAGCATGAACTGCAGACAGCCGATACCCGCCACCAGCAGCACCAAGCCGATGACATCGATCGGCGCGCGTACGGTTTTCGACTCGCGTTTGTGCAACAGGAACCAGGTCGTCACCGCGGCCATGATGCCGACCGGCAAGTTGATGTAGAAGATCCAAGGCCAGCTGAAGTTGTCGGTTATCCAGCCGCCCAGGATCGGTCCGAGTACCGGCGCAATGACCACCGTCATCGCCCACAGCGCCAGCGCGATGCCCTGTTTGCTCTTGGGATAGTTGGCCAGCAACAGCGACAGCGCCAGCGCCACCATCGGGCCGGAACCGGCACCCTGCAACAGGCGGCCCACCACCAGCATCGGCATGCTGGTGGCCAGTCCGCACAGCATGGAAAACACCACGAACAGGAACACTGAAAAGACGAACGTGCGCACTTCGCCAAAGCGCTTGGCGATCCAGCCGGTGAGCGGCTGCATGATGGCGCTGGCCATCGAGTAGGAACTGATGGCCCAGGTGCCCTCGCTCGGGCTCACGGCCAGGCTGCCGGCAATATGCGGCACGGCCACGTTGACGATGGTCATGTCCAGCACTTCCATGAACGTGCTGAACGCGACGGCGATCGTCATCAGGGCCAGCATGCCACCCTGCAGTGGCTTCAGGGGAGCGGCATCGGCGGGCGCGGCGTCGGAGGAGATGGCGGCCATGGGTCTGACTCAGC
This sequence comes from Rhodanobacter sp., assembly GCA_049280175.1. GTDB lineage: Bacteria > Pseudomonadota > Gammaproteobacteria > Xanthomonadales > Rhodanobacteraceae > Rhodanobacter. Next base: position 1,205 of record JBAPPP010000579.1, on the reverse strand, counting down.
CTCAGTTCGTTCGATTGCTGCGGGCGTTGCCGGAGGAACTGAGGTTGGCGCGGATCACCTGGTCGGCTTCGGCATCCGCCTTGCTGGCCATCTGGTCGTACACCGTCGTCTCGGCCACCGGCGGATGTTCCGCCTGGGGCGCCAGCACGGCGCCTCGATCGTCGGTGATGTCGACCGTGACGTCGCTGGACAGGCCCACGCGCAGCGGATGCTTGTCCAGTTCCTGGTTGTTCAGCGCGACGCGCACGGGAACGCGCTGCACCACCTTGATCCAGTTGCCGGTGGCGTTCTGTGCGGGCAGCAGTGAGAACACGCTGCCGGTACCGGCGCCCAGGCCGATCACCTTGCCCTGGTATTTGACGCTGCCGCCGTAGATGTCGGCCTCGATCTTGACCGGCTGACCGATGCGGATATGACGCAGCTGGCTTTCCTTGAAGTTGGCGTCGATCCACAGATCGTGCAGCGGCAGCACGGTCATCAACTGCTGGCCGGCTTGCACGCTGTTGCCCAACTGCACGCTGCGCTGTGCCACGTAGCCGGAGACCGGCGCGTAAATCGCATTGCGCTGAGCGGCGACCCAAGCCGCGCGGAAATTCGCACGGGCCTGCAGCACGGCTGGGTTGTTCGCGATGTCGGTGCCTTCAATCGACGCATGTTCGGCCGATGCCTGCGCTTGGGCGGAGGTCAGCGCGGCACGTGCCTGATCGACAGCGTCACGCAGGTGCTGAATGTTTTCCGGTGCCTCGGCCTGTTCGGCGATCAACGGCAGGCGGCGCTTGAGATCGGCCTCGGCCTTGGTCAGGTCGACCTGGCGTGCGGCGACCATCGCATCGCTGCTGCTGGCGGAATCGGTTTGCTGGCGTACCTGCCGCACGGCCTGTGCCAGCGCACTGCGCGTCTGGCTCAGGCGTACATCGGCGTCGGTGCTGTCCAGCTTGACCAGGATCTGGCCGGCGTCGACGTGCTGGGTATCGTCCGCAAGAATCGCCACCACCGTACCCGGTACCTGCGCGGAGATGGCCACCTGGTTGCCGCCCACATACGCGTTGTCGGTGGTTTCGCGCCGGGAAAACACCAGCGTCCACAGCAAGATCCAGATCACGCCGATCAGCACGAACACAACCAACATGATCAACAGGGTCTTGCGGCGTTTGGCCGGATTTTTCGCCGCCAGGCCGCTGTCGTTGTCGTCAGCAGGCTTGTTC